>JAGPHL010000024.1:0-6887 GCA_018055515.1 Anaerolineae bacterium | reverse complement strand
CGAGCGCTTTGCCGCCGAGAAACCGCTCAAGGGAGTGCGGCTCTCGGCGTGCCTGCATGTCACGACGGAGACGGGCAACCTGGTCCGCACGTTGCAAGCCGGGGGGGCCGACCTGGTGCTCGTCGCCAGCAACCCGCTCAGCACCCAGGACGACGTCGCCGCCGCGCTCGTCGCCTACGACGAAATCCCCGTCTACGCCATCAAGGGCGAGGACAACGCCACGTACTACGAACACATCCACGCCGCCCTGGATCACCGACCCCACGTCACCATGGACGACGGGGCTGACCTGGTGAGCACGATGCACAAGAAACGCCCCGAGGTGCTGGAGACCGTCGTCGGCGGCACAGAGGAAACCACCACCGGCGTCATCCGCCTGCGGGCGATGGCGGAGGAGGGCGCGCTGAACTATCCCATCATCGCCGTGAACGACGCGCTGACCAAGCACCTGTTCGACAATCGCTACGGCACGGGACAATCCACGCTCGATGGCGTGATTCGCGCCACCAACGTGCTCATCGCCGGCAAAACCGTGGTGATCGCCGGCTATGGCTGGTGCAGTCGGGGCATCGCTATGCGCGCGCAGGGCCTCGGCGCGAACGTCATCATCACCGAAGTGGATCCCCTCAAGGCGTTGGAGGCGGTGATGGATGGCTACCGCGTCATGCCGATGATCGAGGCGGCGCCGGTGGGCGACATCTTCATCACCGCCACGGGTGACATCAACGTGATTGATCAGCCGCATTTCGAGGTGATGAAAGACGGCGCCATCGTGTGTAACTCCGGTCACTTCAACGTCGAGATCAACCTCCCCGCCCTCGAAGCCTTGGCAGGACACGAACCCCGCATCGTGCGCCCCTTCGTCAAGCAGTATACTTTGCCGGACGGACGGCGCATCAACGTGCTGGCGGACGGACGGTTGGTGAACCTCTCCGCGGCGGAAGGACATCCGAGCGCGGTGATGGACATGTCCTTCGCCAATCAGGCCCTCAGCGCCGAGTACATGCTCACGCATGCCCAGGAGCTGGAACACCGCGTCTACGCCGTCCCCGAAGAGATTGATCAGGCCATTGCCGCCCTCAAACTCGAAGCCATGGGGGTCGCCATTGACGTGCTCACCGAGGCGCAACGCCATTACCTGGGCTCCTGGCAGGAAGGCACGTAAGTCCTCCCCGCATGAATCAATGCAGCCCCCGAAGCGCCTCCCATGCTTCGGGGGCTTTTGTGTGCGCGCCCCATTCCCGAAGTGACACGAGGGCCGGATCCCCTCGCAGCCAGAACCAAGATCACATATCAGCCAAAATCCTATATTTGCCTCTTTACAATACTGTATGATATATGGTATAATATGAGGTATAGCAAGAGAGGAGACACGCTATGGAGGAAATCATCCAAAATTTGATCCTGGAACTGCGGCGAGGGACGCTCATCCTCAGCGTGCTCAGCCAGCTGCGCGAGCGGCAATACGGTTACGCGCTCAAAGAGCGGCTCGCGGAGCAAGGGGTGGATATTGATCAGGGAACGCTCTATCCCCTCCTGCGCCGCCTGGAAAAGCAGGGGTTGCTGGATAGCGAGTGGGATGTGAGCGAGACGCGTCCGAGGCGCTATTACGTCCTCAGCGAGCAGGGGCGCGAGGTGCTGACGGTCATGATCGCCGAATGGCAGCAGCTGGTCAGCGTCATGGAACAGGTGTTAGCGGCGGATAAGTAAAGGCTTGCCCCCTGGACTGCCGCGAACGTGGGCACCTGGGCACGTGTCTATTTTCGTAAGGAGAACAACATCATGAACGAGACAAGGCAGGAACGGAAACTGGATCTGGTTGAACGGTACATTCACGAGATAGGTCGGCGTTTGCCCCCAAAACAACGCGCGGACGTGGAAGCCGAGTTGCGGTCGTTGATCATGGATGCGCTGGAAGCGCGCAGCGCAGAAGCGGCAGACGAGACGCTAGAAGCGGCGCAGGTTGCCGTACTCCAAGAGCTCGGCGCGCCGGCCGAGGTGGCCAGACGGTATGCCGCTGCGCCCCGCTATCTCATCGGCCCGCGCGTGTATGACACGTACCTGCGCGTGGCCGGCATTGTCCTGGGGGCCGTGGCCCTGGGGTTGACCATCAGCACTGTCGTCAGCCTGTGGGAGACGGCGCCAGAGTCCATTAACATTCTGGCGGTCTTCGGCGGCCTCATCGTCCAATACATCGGCGCGGCGGCCAGCGCCCTGGGATTCACGACGCTCATCTTCGCCATTCTGGAGCGGACGCTTTCCGAGAAAGCTCTCGCCGATCTCCAAGACGAGGAAGAATGGGATCCCCGCAAGCTGCCGCCGGTTGAGGATCCCAACCGCATCCAACCGGCGAGCATGATCGTGAGCATCTGCTTCACCATCCTGGCGCTGTTGCTCTTCAACCTGTTTGCAGATCGGTTGGGCATCATCTACACCCAAACAGAGGGAGGATGGAAAGTCATCCCCATGCTCAGCCCGACGGCCCTCAAAACCTTCCTGCCGCTGTGGAACCTCAGCTGGGTGCTGACGCTGGCGCTGGACGTGGCGGTCTTGCAACAACGGCGATGGAACACGACCACACGCTTGCTGGAGCTGGGGCTGAAGGGATTCACCCTCTACATCCTGGTGCGGATGCTATCCGGCCCGGTGCTGTGGAAGCCGTTCGAGATGGCAGTAATCGAGCAGGTCCTGACACAGGTGTATCGCTGGGCGCTGATCTTCGGCATCATCGGCACCCTCGTGGAGATCGCCCAGTCCGGCTACCGGCTGATCCGCCAGCGCTGAGCTGCCGAGAGGAGTGAGCCGACGAATCTGCTCACTCCTCTCTTCACGTCTGTCCGACGGGAAAGGCTTTAGCGGCGCGTCCTCAGATAATGGGCATAGCGCTCACACGAACGCTCGATTTCCTCCTCCGCGACGGCGCGCCCTTCCCACCCCCGCGCCGTCGCCTTCACCCCCTGCAGGTCTTTGTAGACGGTGAAGAAATGCGCGACTTCTTCCAGAAAATGCGGCGGGATGTCCGGCAGCTCGCGGTAGACGTCAAAAAGGGGATCGGTCGCGGGAACCGCCAGGATCTTGTCATCGTGCAGCTCGCCATCCAACATGCGGAAAATGCCCACCGGGCGGGCCTCGATGATCGCGCCGGAAGCCGTCGGCTCATTCGTCATCACCAACACGTCGGCGGGGTCGCCGTCTTCGTACACAGTGCGAGGGATGAAACCATAGTCCCCGGGATAATGCAGCGAGGAAAACAGCACCCGATCCAGCTTGACGAACCCCCCTTCCAGGTCGTAGACGAACTTGTTGCGCGAGCCTTTGGGGATCTCCACGACGACATAGACGACCTCCAATCCTGCCCCAGGGCCGGGCGTTAATTCATGCCAGAGATTTGCCATAGCACATTCCTCCACTCATGACTCACGGATGGTCTCACTGATGCGTCCTGCAGCGCTCTTCGCGGTGCAATGCCGAGGCCCTTTCCCGCGCGCGCCTCAGAACAGTGTTCCCTGCTCGGTGCGAGTATAGGGAAGACTCAGGTGCTCATAGGCCAGGCGCGTCGCCGTCCGACCGCGAGGCGTGCGATCGAGGAATCCCAGCTGCAAGAGATAGGGTTCCACCACGTCCATGATGGTGTCGGCCGCTTCGCCAATGGAAGCGGCGATGGTTTCCAGGCCCACGGGGCCGCCGTCGAATTTCTCGATGATGGCGAGCAGCACGCGGCGGTCGAGGTCGTCGAGGCCCATGGCATCAATCTCCAGGAGCGCCAGCGCCTCGGCAGCCAGCCCGGCAGTGATGACGCCATCGCCGCGCACCTGCGCGTAATCGCGCACCCGCCGCAACAGGCGCAGCGCCACGCGCGGGGTCCCCCGTCCGCGCCGGGCGATCTCATCGCGTCCTTCCGGCGCCATCTGCACCTTCAGCGCGCGCGCGGCCCGTTCCACAATCTCGGCCAGCGCCGCCTGCTCGTAGAAGTCGAGCCGGTAAACGGCGCCGAAACGGGTGCGCAGCGGGGCCGAAAGCAGCGCCAGCCGCGTCGTCGCGCCGATGATGGTGAAGTGCGGCAGGCTCAGGCGCACCGTCCGCGCGCCGGGCCCCTGCCCGATGACGAGGTCCAGCGCGAAGTCCTCCATGGCCGGATAGAGGATCTCCTCCACCACCTTGCCCAGGCGATGAATTTCATCAATGAAGAGCACTTCTTTTTCGCGCAGGTTGCTCAGAATGGCGGCGAGGTCGCCGGGGCGCTCGATGGCCGGCCCGGCGGTGATGCGAATGGGCGCGCCCATCTCGTTGGCGCAGATGTGCGCCAGGGTCGTCTTCCCCAGGCCGGGCGGACCGTAGAAGAGCGTGTGCTCGAGCGCCTCGTTGCGTCCCTGCGCCGCCGCGATGAGGATGCGGAGATTCTCCCGCACGCGCTCCTGTCCGATGAGATCGTCCAGGTGCTGCGGACGCAACGCCCGATCCAGGGCCGCCTCTTCCGGTTCAGCTTCGGGTGATAGATTGCGATTGTGGCTCATCGTGTTTTCCAGTATTGGCGCACAGGACCTGCGCCGGGTTCCTCGAAAACCGCCCACGCGAAGCCATGCGTCACAAGAAATGCGTGCCGGACAACCTCGGCGAGGGTACTCGCCGGGCAGAGGATGAGAGTCCCCCCGACTTGGGTCACCCGTTCCAGCTCGGCCAGTTCCGCTTCAGGCTCATCACCGAAGACATGCCCGCCCAACACTATGTCGGCAAAGCCATTGGGGAAGGGAATCTCCGTGATGAGGCCATCCACGGCATAGAAGTTGCGCAGTTCATGGGCGCGAGCCTTTTCCTTCATGTAGCGACGCAGGTTTTCGACCGGTTCCACTGCGAAAACGACCGCCGCGCCCGCCGCTGCGGCGACGAAAGCCAACCGCCCTGTCCCCGCGCCGATGTCGAGCACTGTCTTGCCGCCGAAATCCACCAGCCCTGTCAACTCCTGATCATCCCAGCCCAGAAAGGGTTGCACGTCATAGATCGCGGGATCCACGGCATAGACCAGCAAGTCCTCCAACGACCGCAGCACGACCAGTTCCGCCTCGCGCAAGCCCGCGGCGTCCACTACGGGCGTTTCCATGGCAAGGAGCTCCTCCACCCAGAGCGCGATCTCCGGACATTTGTGGCGCAGATACCAGGCAACGACGGGATGCGCCTTGAGCGCCGTCGCCAGCGTTCGCTGCGGGAGGCCCCAACCAGGGAGCCAGCGCAGCTGGACACGCTCCAATAACAACAGCGTGTTGAACGAAAGCGGCGTCACATCCATCCAGTTCAAGGGCATAGACTCTATCCTTTCAATCTTTTGGATTTGGGCTTGCGCGTCCGTTTAATGATGAAAGCCACAAGCAGCGCCGTCGCCATGAGCGCGCTCACGATCTTCAAGACCCAACTTTCAAAGCTGCTGCCGATGAGCCAGGCATGTCCTGTGGCCAGGAAAAACGCCAGGTAGTTGAGCCAGTGCAATACGCGCCAATTCTTGCCAATGGCAGCACGGAAAACTGCCGTCAGAGAAGTGATGACGAAAAGGATCAGCGCTGGGCGTCCACCATTACGCAGGAAGACCTCCAACGAATCAAATCTTGGCACAAAGACCGACACCGACCCCACGTACCAGGCAAAGGTTGTGGCATGGACAAGCATGCCAACTATGCCGGCAATGACCCATGTGTGATGCACTTTCATGAACGGCTGTCCGAGGCGCTTGGTGATTTCACGCATGAACATCGAGGAAAAACTTGCCATGAAAGTGCACAGATATGCCATCAATGCTGCCGCGCGAATCACGCCGCGACTCAGATCCGATACACCCGTGAACGTCAACACCAAGATCACCAACACAAGTGCAGCTCCAAGGCTCCCTAACGTCGTCATCAGAGGATTGGGTTTGGTAGATTTCGTCATTCTCTAAACCTTTCCGTACTATATGATTGGCGTAAAACTATAAATTCCAACCACCGAGGGCGCGAGATGTGTGGAAAAAATGATGAGCGGATAATCTGCCGGAGTCACTGCCGCCAACCGTACCCGTTCATCGCGCAACAGGGGGACACAGCTCATGCCGCCGCCTCGGCCGGGGGTCGAGACAAGGCCCACTCCGGCGGGCGCTGCGGCAGGACATAGAGGAAATAAGTGAAGGGCAACGCCACGAGGGGCAGCACGACGCAGCCAATCCCCAGCAAGACCCGCGCCGTGTCGTTGCCGGCCCGGTTCAGGATGATGTGGCTCAGGTAGAAGAGCTGCAACACCAACCGGAACAACGAGCCGCCGATGGCAATGAACATGTAGATCCCGAAGATGAGAAAGAAAAGCGGCCCTGGAGCGTTGCCCCGTCCCCCCGCCAGCGGCACGAGCGCCATCAACATCAGCCAGGTGACAAACATCAACAGCGGGTAAATCACCACCCATAAGGTTGCAATCCCCACCAGGATCTTGAGCGGTTGCGAGAGTTTCATAACGGCTCCTTTCTAGAGGTCATAATCGCCCGCAGCTTCGGGCTGATAGAGAATCTCCAGCACCCGCAGGCGACTGATGCCCGCGGGCACTTCCCATTCGAAGGTATCGCCCACGCGATATCCCAGCATGGCCATTCCGATAGGCGCCAGTACAGAAATTTTGTTCTCTGCCGGATCGGCGTCTTCGGGGAACACCAACGTAAAGACCAGCTCCTCCTCGGCGTCCAGATCGTACAGCCGGACCCGTGAATTCATCGTGATGACGTCCGGCGGCACGTCCTGCGGCGACACGATGACGGCGCGGGCCAGCTCTCCCTCCAGATCACGCAAGGCCTCCCGGCGGGGATAGCCGGTGCGGTGCAGGTCGGCGATCAACTCGGAGAGGCGCTGCCTATCGAATTCGGTGATGTAAATAGC
>JAGPHL010000205.1 GCA_018055515.1 Anaerolineae bacterium | reverse complement strand
GCAAGGCCCGTGAGGGGCGGTGCGAGCGGACCGGGACGTCGCGTTGTTCCAGGCGTTGGGCGAGCGCAAAGCGCAGCGCATCGGGGAGGAAGGGCGCCAGGACCGCGATCTCGGCCGGCGGCAGCCCCTCATGGTGCACCAGTCCGGCGATGGTGTCCGCTGTCCAATCCAGCATCTCCGGGTGGAAGCGATGCAGCTCGTAATGGAGCGCGCTCCGTATGGCGGCGTGACGTTCGACCGTGGCGGGGACGGCGGGGCTTTCCGCCTCTGCTGGCCGGGACGGCGACGCAATCGCTGCGCCGAGCGCCTCTGCCAGGGCGAGGATCGGCGCGCTGGCGACGAAGGAGTCGGTGAAGCGCAGCGACTCGTCGCACAGCGGCGCGAGGGCGGCGGCGCTCTCCGGGTCGGCGCCGAGGAAGGAGCGATGTCCGCCGCCCTCATCGTAGATGAGCAACGCCGAAGCGGCGTGCGGCAGCCAGTCGCGCAGCAGCTCGTGGGCCACGGGGGTGTCCTCCTCGAGATTGTCCACGATGAGATGTGGGTATTGTTCGAGCAGATAAGTGCGACACAGCGGTTCAGGCCACAGATATTTGAGGAAGACCTCCATCTGCAGCGAGAAATCGAGCAGGTTGTGCTCCAGGCAATAGCGGCGGAAGCGGAGGGCGCACTCCTGCGCCTCGTCGTAGATGCGCAGCTGCGTCTTCTCGCCCACCCAGGCGGATTTGAGCCGGGGCGCGATTTCCGTGATGGGGAAGCCGACGACGGCGGCCTTGTTGAGATTGTCAATGATCTGGCTGTAGAGCCGGTTGCGGCTGATGGCGATGGATTGGAAGTAGCCTTCCTCCACGAGGGGGGCGACGACGCGCGCCATGAAATACTGCGCCGTCTCCAGCGTGAGGAAGATCGGGCGGGCATGCGGCTGAGCGAATCCCGCTTCTTCGGCGGCGAGGGGCCAGAAGAGATCCACCATGCGCCGCGCCAGCGCGCCGACCGTGGCGAGGGTGACCAGGCCGCCGGGGCGCAGCTGCGGGGCGTGACGGGCCTCGTCGTAGGGCAGCGCCAGCGTCCGTTGCGGCGTGAGGATCAGGATGTTGTGGGCCGGCGTGCCGTGCGTGATCAGCCAGTGCAACCGCGCCGTTCCCGCCGTCGTCTTGCCCGTCCCTGCCGGGCCTGTGACAAAGAGCTTCCGGTCGAGCGGTGCCTGAATGAGCGTTTGCTGCGCGAGTGAGAATTCCATGGTTCCTCAGGAAAATAGCGAATGGCGAATCAGCGAGAAAGCGAAAAAGCGAAAAAGCGAAAAAATCACTAGGTGACACATGTACCGCGAACTTCAGTTCGCTCTTCTCAGAAAATGGCTCACGGATGGCCACGGATTTCACGGATCAGAATTTGTGGTTTTTTTTTGCAGGCGGACCGCACCCACCCGCAAAAAAACCTATCACGGCTCATCACCCACCACTCACATTTCGTTTGTGACGACGGGGAGGCCGTCGTCCGTCACCCGCAGGTCGTGGTAGCGCCCCGGCTCGCTGCGCCAGCGCAGGTTGAAGCCCCAGCCATGCCAGTCCCACACCGAAAGGGTGCGTTGGCGCGCGTCGGCGCCGTCGCCGGGCGACGCCGATTCCACCACCCACAGCTCCTGGACTCCGTCGCCATCGCTGTCGGCCAGCGCCAGCTCGTGGATGGGCAGCGTGACGGCCGAGCCGCCCCAGATCAATTTCACCCTCCCGCCGCGATGGGCGATGATGTACGGGTGACTGCGCAGCTCCCCGGCGGCGTCGAGCTTCCACAGCGCCGCGAGGATCTCGTAGCGGCCGTCGTCGTTGGGATCGCCGAGCGCCACATCCACGATGTGCCAGCCCGGCTCGCTGCGCCAGATTTCCACGCCATCCTGCAACACGCGGAGTTCTTCCCCTTCACGCTGGATGATCTCGGCGTTGCCGTCGCCGGTGAGATCAATGGCGCCGGCGATAAAAGTCGCGCTCTCAGGCGTCTGCGGGACGGCGACGCGCCAGCAGGTCTGCCGGTCGCAAGCGAAGCCCACCTGCTGCTCGCCGGGCGACAGGTGGGCCATGACGACCGTTGCCAGCGCCGTCATGGCCAGGGCTACGGCGACGACGTGTTGACGTCGCAAGGCGACTGACGGCTTCACGCGCGCTGTGACCTCTCACCATGCGGGGCGGGCATTCGCCAGCACGATGCGGGTGACGCTCCAGGAACCGGCGGCCTGCCGCTCCAGCGTGTACGTGACGTCGAGGGTGTAGGGTCCGCGCTCGCCGATGGTCTGCATGTCATGTTCATCACCCGTCTCGGCGGGATGCTGCGCGCCCTTGTAGGCATACAGCGTGTCCTGCCACGTCTCCCGCACCGTCACCACGGCCAGCGTGTCGGATTGCCGGTCGAAGGAGCGGTAATCGGTCCCCACCCATTGCCGTCCCTCAAAGTGCTTTTGCCCGCGGAGGGCGTTCACCTCGGCGGTGATCAGATCCAGCGCCGCGCCGCGCGCCAGCTGTTGATAATCCGAGGAGACGTATTGCAGATCCAGGTAGTAGACGGTGTTGACCCAGGCGCGTTGGAAGTTGTACAGCGCGCTTTGCAGGTCGCTGTATTCGCCTTCCGGCGTGAAGAAGCTGCTGATCCACGCGGGCCGCTCCGGCGCGGCGTTATCATCCAGCAGCGCGCGCCATTTCTCATCGGTGAGGCGGTCCTCAGCGGGCCAGGGGAATTCGTAGTAGGAGAAGATGCCGCCTTTGGCGACCTCCAGGCGGATGCTGCCGTCATCCTCGATGAGGGGGACGACGACGTGCAGGTCGTTGACGCGCCCGACCGCGACTTCCAGCACCACAGGTTGGGGGATGCCGATCCCTTGCGGGTCGGGATCCGTGGCGACGTCGGCGATGACGGCGACTTGCGGTTCTTCCTCCATGTAGGGCATGGCGCCGGAGGCGTTTTCGGGCTGGTCGGCGGAAGCCATCACCAGGTGTTCCAGCTCGCCACCGTAGTAGCGGATGCGCTCGTGCTCCTCCGCGGTGAGCGGGACCCCCGCGAGCTCCTTTTCTGCCATCTGCTTGAGCGCCAGCGCGAGTTCTTCGATGCGCGAGAGGCTGTCGGCGTCCTGCGCGCCGAGCAGACTGCGGGAGGCGAGGCCGTCGCGCGTCATCGCGGCGAGCGCGGCCAGCCGGGCGTAGAATTCCGGCACGGGTTCGACGTAGCCCCGCGCGGGCAGGGGGTCTGGCGGACTTGGCATCCAGCCGCCGCCGAGCTCGGCATAGGTCTGTTTGGCGTAGAGGATGGTGTCGTGCCGCAGTTCGGCCCAGCTGCCCAGGCTGGTGTGCAGTTGTTTATCCTGCCACGCGGTAGATTGCATGAAGCTGGGCGTCTTGGGAGCGGGTTTTTCGAGCAGCGGGTAGAAGGTGTAGAGCCAGGCGTTGTACACGGTCTCCGTCCAGTCCTCGACGGTGAGGCTGCCGGTCCAGGCGCGCATCTTCTCCATCTGGCTGACGTAATTCGCGTAGTGCGTTTCATCCATGGCGTCGAGGAGCTCGTAGGCGCGGTCTGAACCCATCGCCGCGAGGACATCCAATCCCTTGGGCAGCCCGCGGCGGTCGGAAGGCGTGCCGACATTGCGGTAGATGAGCTGGCGGAAGATGTAGGCATCGGGCACGAAGCGTTGTCCCATAAAACGCAGGCCCTTCGTCACCTGGGTTTCGTCGTCGGTGACGGCGATCACCAGGCCGAGGATGCGGGGGGAGGGGAGGGTATCGGCGGCCGCGATGAACTCGCGGAGCTTCGCGTCGTCTGCCAGCGTGGCGAGGGCGGGATTCTCGCCGTACACCGCGTCAATCACGGGGATGTAATCCAGCGCGGTCAGGTCGTCGCTCCGCCCGACAAGGAAAGCGGTCGGGTCGTAGAGGTCGGCCCAGACGTCCAGCGCGGGGCGATTTTCCACCTGTGTGTTGCGCAGCGCCTGCACCAGCAGCAGCGCGGAGCGCGTCTCGGCTTCCCCGATGGTGGGGTCTTGAGTTTGCAGGCGGAAGGTCATCCGTCCATACCACATCATGCTCTTGAAGTAGGCGCTCAAGTCCTCGCTGAGGGTGTAATGTCCGCGGGGGATGTACTGCGTGTAATCCTCGCCGAATTGCAGGCCGGGGAACAGAGGCGAGTCATGGATGCCGTCGGCGGCCTGGATGAGGGCGAGCTCCGCTTCGGCGAGCTCTGCGGCGTAGGCCGGGATGGGGAAGTTCGGATCGGCGGCTTTCCCGGCGACGGCGACGAAGGCGACGGTGCGCAGCGCGGCGTCTTCCCAGGGGCCGCCCCGCAATTGCTGATATTGCGCGTCCACTTGCGTGATCAGCGCGCGGTTCAGCGTTTTGAGCAGCGGGGTGAAGTATTCGGCCTCGGCGGTGCGGAGGGTCTTGTCGAACATCAGATGGTAGACGTGAAGCAGCGAGTCGCTGGTGATGAAGATGGGGACGTTGGCGTAGCGGGCCTTTTCGTAGAGGGTGAAAAACTCCTTCTCCTGTGCGCCGGGGCTGCCGACGACGCCGTCGCGGGCGAGGCGAGCGCGCTGTTCAGCGGAGAGCACCGTCGGCACGTAGACATTGCTCAGGTCCGGCGCGATTGCCGGCTGCGTGAG
>JAGPHL010000204.1 GCA_018055515.1 Anaerolineae bacterium | reverse complement strand
GGTCCAGCATCCAGTCTCGACTCACCGCGCACGGACGCGGATGCCGTCGAGCATCATGCTCACCAGCTCCCCGGCGAGGGTACGACACTCCTCAGCCGTCGGCGGCGGGGTGAGGCCGCGCAGCGCCGGAATCACCGCCGCAGTGAACATGCCCATCAGCATGTGCGAAGCCAACGCCGGATCCACAGGACGGTAGACCCCCGCGACGACCTTGTCCCTGATGAACCCTTGAATGCGCCGATCGAGTTGCTCCAGTCGCTCCATGACCGAATTCTGCAAGATCATGTCATCCAGCCAGGCTTCCGTCATCAACGTGCGGAAAAAAGCCAATCGGGAGACCACCAGGTCAAACAGCGTCGCAACCACCTCGACAAGGTCGGCCCGCATTTCCAGGGCGCCGCTGCGGTTGAACACCGTCTCGATGGCCGATTGGGTCTCGTTAATGACGGCGAGCAGGATCTCCCGTTTGCCGCCGAAGTAGTTGTAGAGCGTCCCTTCTGCTACATCCGCCGCCTCGGCGATCTCCTTCGTGGTCGTGTGCATGTAGCCCTTCTCCGCGAACAAGCGCACCGCCGCCGCCATGATCTCCTGACGTCGTCGTTCAATTCGCCGTTGCTGTCGCGCTCGCCGCGCGCAATCCCCAGGGTTTTTTATCATTCGCCGACCTTGAAAGGGTGACTAAAAAATGAGCCCTCACTCATTTTATGAGCGGATTATACAATTATCCAGACGGCTGTCAAGCGCCGCGAGGCGCCCTCGCGCTTTTGACAGGGGTGACACTGACCGATCAGGAATCGGCTGCAAGTGCAGGGCGTGCAGGCGCTTCACTTTCACAGCACTTTCGGGTATACTTAAGCACGAGGATCTGGGTCGGCAGCATAGCCAAAGAAAGGGCCGTGGGATCAAAAATGGAACCACAAGACCGCGAGAGTGAAAGGATCCAGGAAGCGATTCTCGCGTTGGAGCAACAACGGGCGACGCTGGGCCCTGCCACCGTCGAAGCCGCCGTGCTGGCCCTGCGCGAGAAGCTCAGCCGCTTGCGGGAACCCCTACCGGCGACCGACAAGCGCAAACAGGTCACCGTGCTGTTCGCCGACGTCACCGATTTCACCCGGCTCTCGGAGAGCCTCGACGCCGAGGAAATCACCGAGCTGCTCAATCTCCTCTGGCAACGGGTTGACCGGATCATCCTGCAACGGGGCGGGCGCATTGACAAACACATGGGCGACGCCGTCATGGCGTTCTGGGGCGCCGATCGGGCGCGTGAGGACGACGCCGAACAGGCCGTCCGCGCCGCGTTGGAAATCAAGGCCGCCGTCCAGGAGCTGCGCCCGCACCTCAAGACGCCGATTCCGCTCAACCTGTGCATCGGCATCAGCACGGGCCCGGTCGTCCTGGGAACCCTGAGCACCACCGGGGAGTACACCGCCATCGGTTCCACCGTCAACCTGGCGTATCGGTTGGAAGGCGTCGCGCCGGCCGGCGGCATCCTCATCTCCCCCAGCACCTACCAGCACGTGCGGGGCCTGTTCCAATGCTACACCCTGCCGCCGCTCGAGCTCAAAGGCTTCGCGGAGCCGGTGTCGGCCTATCAAGTCTTCGAGACGTACTCCCCGCTGCAACAACACGAAGCGCGCGGCATCGAGGGCATCACCCCGTGCATGATCGGACGGCAGGCAGAGCTGCAACAGCTCCAGGCGGCCTACCACGCCACGCTGGATGAGCAACACGCGCGCGTCATGGCCATCACCGGCGAGGCCGGCATCGGGAAATCGCGCCTGGTGCAGGAATTCGAGCAGTGGGCCGCCGATCTTCTGCCGCCGCCGCTGTTCCTCAAGGGACGCGCACGCCAGGAAACGCAACCGCTGCCCTACGCCCTCCTGCGCACCATGTTGAGTCGCCGCTTCAGCATCTACGAGAACGACCGCCCGGCTACCGTGAGGAGCAAACTGGAACAGGGGATCGGCGAATTCCAGCCAGACCCCGAACTCGCCGTCCAGCAGGCGCACTACATCGGCGGATTGCTGGGCTTTAGCATCGGCGAGAGCCCCTACCTCGAGAGGCTGACCAACGACCCGGCCCAGCTGTACCATCGAGCGACGCAAGCGCTGCTGGAATTGCTCCAGGCCCATAGCCGCCGCGGCGCCCTGTTGCTGGTGCTCGAGGACCTGCATTGGGCCGATAGCAGCTCGCTGCAACTGCTGAATCGCCTTATCCCCGCGCTGGCGAAAACGCCGACGTTTATCCTCAGCGTCATGCGCACCAACGGGGAACACGAGGCCTTTCCCCTGCAACTCGCAAGCGTGCCCGTACAGCCGCTGCCGCTCAAACCGCTCGATGAGCAGGAAAGTCAACGCCTCATTGCCGCCATTCTGCTCAACATGCCCACCGTCCCGCCCGCCCTCGCCGACCTGATCATCAGCAAGGCGCAGGGCAACCCCTTCTACATCGAGGAATTGATCCAGGGCCTCATCGAAGCCCGCATCATCCTCAGGGATACCCCCTATTGGGAAATAGACCGCGCGCGCCTGATCAGCCTGGACGTCCCCCAAACGCTCACCGGCCTGCTGCAGGCCCGTTTTGACGCCTTGCCCAGGCCCATGCAGGACGTCCTCCAACGCGCCGCCGTCATCGGGCCGCAGTTCTGGACCGCGGCCGTAGAAGCGCTCGCCGCAGAGGATGACGAGAGCGCGCGGGTAAACTGCGGTGAACAGCTGGAGCTGCTGATCCAACGCGGCCTCCTCGTGCGGCACACTTCCTCGGCATTTGTCGGCACCCAGGAATACGCCTTTCGTCACCCGCTGATGCAGGAAGTGGTCTATCGCGGCACGCTGAACCGCCTGCGCCGGCTCTACCATGCGCGCGCCGCGCGTTGGCTCAGCTCCCACAGCGAGGAACGCGCGGGAGAGCTCACCGGCCTGATCGCCGAACATCTGCTGAACGCCGATCTGCGGACCGAGGCCGTCGCGGCCTTGCTCCAGGCCGGCCAGCAAGCGGCGGCGCGCTTTGCCAATGAGCAAGCGCTGGGATATTTCATCCGCGCGCTCGCCCTCACCGACGATGCCGACCTCGCCCAACGCTATGCGCTGCACCTGGAACTGGAGGCCGTGTACGAAATCACCAGCGACAGCCGGGCCCAACAACAGACCCTGACGACCCTGGAAGCCCTCGCCGAAGCGCTGGACGACGACCGTTGCCGGCTCGAAGTGTCCCTCCGCCAGGCGGCCTTCGCCGAAGCTACCGACGATTATCCGACCGCCATCACCGCCGCCCGTCACGCCATCATGCTCGCCCGGGCGCTCACCCTGCCCTGTCAGGAGGCGGAAGGATACCTGCGATGGGGACGTGCTTTCCTCCGCCAGGGCAACTATTCCCAGGCGCGACAACAGCTCGAACATGCCTACGCCATGCTGGAAGCGCTGGATGAACGTTCGACCGAATGCGGCGAAGCAACGGCTCATCAGAAACAGAGAGGACTGGCAGATACGCTCCGCGCCTTAGGCGCCGTGCACTGGTATCAGGGGCAGTACCCCGAGGCGCGCACCTGCTACGAGACCGCGATGCGCTACTATCGGGAACTGCATTACACCCGCGGCGAAGCCCACTGCCTGAACAACCTGGGAGTGCTCGTCGGGGAGAGCCACCCAGAGGAGGCCCTGACGTTCCATCAGCAAGCGCTGGCCAAATACCGCGAGATCGGCAACCGGTCAGGCGAGGGTCGCGCTTTGAGCAACATCGCCTTCCTCCTGGTAACACGTGGGGAGCTGGACACCGCGCGCACGGCGTATTTGCAAACGCTGGAGCTCCGCCGCGCCGCCAAAGATCGGGCGGGCGAGACGGTCGTTCTCAGCAATCTGGGGGAGATCGCGCTCGCGCAAGGACGGTACGAAGAAGCGCGCGCTTTTTTCGAGCAGAGCCGGCAGATCAACCACGAGATCGGCAATCGCCAGGGTGAAGGCGGCAACCTGGGCAACCTGGGGGCCACGGCTTTCTGGCGCGGGGATTACCCTGCCGCCCGACAGCTGCTGGAGCAGGCGCTGGCCAGTTGCAAGGAGTTGGGCCTCCGTCGCGCCGAATGCGACAATCTCCTGGTGCTCTGTCAGCTCTTTCAAGAGACCGGCGACCTGGCATCGGCCCGCGCACGCGGGGAGGAAGCGCTTCGCCTCACGCGAGAAGTGGGATATCGCCAGACCGAAGCCACCGTGCTGAACGAGCTCGGCTACCTCTCCTATGAAGAGAGAAACCTGGAAGCAGCACGCGCAGCGTTCCAGGAAGCGCTCGACATTCAACGACAGCTCGGCCAATATCACCTGACGCTGGACAGCCGTGCGCCCCTGGCGCTGTTGGCGCTGGAACAGGATCACTCCCCCGAGGCCCTGACGACCGTGCGGCAAGAGGTAGAGGAAATCTGGGAAGTCCTGAAAAGCCAGCAGCTCGCTGCCGTCGCTCAGGCCCTGCGCATCTATCTCACGTGCTATCGGCTGTTAGAGGCCCTCGGAGATGAGCGCGCGGAGGCGACGCTCGAGCAGGCCTATCAGCTGCTCCAGGACCGCGCAGCCGGCCTGCCCGATGCGGCCGACAGGCAACTTTTCCTGCAAGCCGGGCGCGCCAACCGCGCTATCGTTGCCGCCTGGCGCGCCAAACA
>JAGPHL010000023.1:14670-20586 GCA_018055515.1 Anaerolineae bacterium | reverse complement strand
TGCCTCTCCTTTCCCGCCCCATCTAACAATTCCACTCGTGTGATCTGCACCCGACCCGTTCCCCAACGCTTGACATTATCAGGGGATGGTAATTTCCCTTCTTCCGCTTCCCAACTATGCACCGTATATTGCTGGACCACCGATTCCGCAGTGCCATCTGCCACCAAAGTCCCGGCATCCAGCCATAATGCCCGTTTGCACAGGCTACGCACCGTCTCCGCGCTGTGGGACACAAACAGCAAAGTCACGCCATTGGCACGCAGCTGATCAATCCGGTCATAACATTTCCGCTGGAACGCCGCGTCGCCAACGGCAAGCACCTCATCCACCAGCAGAATCTCCGGATCCGTGTGCACCGCCACGGCAAACCCCAGTCGCACGTACATCCCCGAAGAATAATGCTTCACCGGCACGTCAATGAAGGGCTCAAGCTCGGAGAAAGCGACTATCTCATCAAAGCGCCGGTCCACCTCCTGACGGCTCAGCCCCATCATCGAAGCGTTCAAATAGACATTCTCCCGCCCGGTGAGATCGGGATGAAAACCCGCGCCGAGTTCCAACAGCGCCCCTACCCGTCCATGGACCTCGATATGCCCAGAGGTCGGCTCCAGGATGCGTGACACCAGCTTCAAGGCCGTGCTTTTCCCCACGCCATTGGGCCCGATAAGGCCCACCGTTTCCCCCGTCTCAATCTCGAAACTCACATGCCGGAGCGCCCAAAACTCCTCTGAGGCATTCTGATTTGTACGACGCCAGGGAGCCAACCGGATGAGCGCTTCTTGAAAGGAACGCGAACGCTGTTGATGCAACGCGAAGCGCTTGGAAACATCCTCAAAACGAATGGCTGTGTTCATAGGATCATGCTACTCTCGCCCCATTCTTCCTGAAGGCAGACATCAAGAAGCCAGTCCGTAACTTAACACAGATACAGAAATACGCAACCGCGCGACGCGGGAGACTGCCACAAAAGAACGGCGCCCCATCGTAAATGGGGCGCCGTACAAGGTGAATGGCCAAATATCAGGGGACAAAGTCCACCATTCGCCCATCCGTGGTCATCCAACCACACGGACCATTTGTGCAGGCCGAATCGGGCGGCAGTTGACAGTAATTTCGCGCGGTCATGGGCAGAAAGATAAAATAGGAAAACGGCCCCGCCGCATCACGGACGTCATTCTCGGGCACGGCCTCACGCGATTCAGTCTCCGTCGCTGCCATCGTGGTCGGTTCCCATGAAGGCCCCACCATGCGCAAGGGAACCATTTGCAGACACGCCACACGTTCCACCTTCAAATACATCACCTGCATGGTCATGGGGGTGTTGTAGATCTGATCCAGCAGAGTCTGGCTGCAATTGCCCTGGATCATACAGGGATTATAGGCCACTCCCGCCGGCACGAAATACTCGGGCGCTGCCATACTGGCCCCGCGCATGTACGGCAAATAGACAGTTCCGCCCGCCAGATCCATGTCCTTCCAATGCCCCCGCAGCGGCAACCCCATGCTAGAAACATGATCCACCGAGAGCCCCTCGGCTGTATCCATGCGGTAAGTGCCGCCGGTGGGCCGATCCACATTCCCGGTCGGGTTTCCCGGAAATTGCGTGTACATGTCTACCGGCATGGGCGGGAAATTCAACCACAGGTAATCCGCTTCCGCCGGGGCATGCAGCTCAAAACGCTCATGCCGATCGCCAAAACGAGCGCGCAGCTGCTTCACCAGTGGCGTCAGGAGACCGGCATATCCCACTCCCACGTAGCTGTGAAAGGTGAAGGTCTCAGCGCTCAGCACCTCAACAGAAACGACCTGCGGCGCCTGCAAGGTGAACACGGCCGTGAGCTGCCGATAATTCTTGTTCGACATGATGATCTCACACCCCATGTTCGCCGGCACCACCAAGGCCCCGTCCGCTGTGAACTGCGACCGCAGCAGATCGCTTTCCCAATAACGGTATTGATTCTGCGACTCCGATACCTTCGGGTTACGGATCGGCTTGTTCAAACCGGCCGGCACATACGTGTACAGATCTATCTGACGGGTGACCTCGACCGCGCCATTGTACACTCGCACCGTCGAGGCCGGCGATACGGTACCGAACTGGTCAATCCGCGCCGGCTGGCCAAGACACCCAAACATCGTGCCGGTCCAGCTGCCGTCAACCACGAAACGGGGATACACATCCGCCGTGATCACCACCGTATCGCCGGTCCGTTGCCCAGATTTGTAGCGGAGAATGCCATAGCCAGGAGTGTAAGAGAGGATGCTGCCAACGAGGTAATTTTCAGGGACGATTCCCACCAGGTCTACGATGCTCAAGCCGCGAGGTTCCAACCAATCTATTGCACTCGCCGTTGCCGTCGGAAGTAAGCCCGCTGCGGAGGACTTCGCCCCGCTCTCCTCCATCGCCAGCAAGGGCATGGCATTCGCCAACAATGCCACGACGACTACCATCACTGCTATTCCACGACCGCCGCCCCGCCGTCCCATCTTCCGCCTCAATCACACCTCTAAACCGAAATATAGCCAAATTCTTACTTTAATTATACCTTAAAAATGGGCGGGAGCAATAGGAAAAAGGTCACAAAGCCGGAGTTCAAACCTGTCTCAAACACAGACCGCGACAGGGGTATCCCTGTCGCGGTCTGCATACTTTTCCTGCAGAGGCCCGTCAGCTAGCTAGCGCACATCCAGGTATCGCTGGGCATATTCCATAAACGTCTGTCCCGTTGCGGTCAACCGTCCAGTGGTAGGATCAATCAAATATGCAAACGAATTGAAATTCGGGTTGTTGTCATCCAGGCTATACCAGGCCCACCGCTGCACCAGGCGACACTGATCTGCGGCATAGCCCAGGTTGCAATCCTTGGTGTTCATGAAATAATCGAAGGTGTTGGTCAGGAAGCTCTGCACCAGACTCTGGCTGTTCATCCCCGCATGACGATAGACAATGCCGTATTCGGAAACGATGAGCGGCTTTTGCTGCTGCCCGTGATCCTTCATCCACTGGCGAAATGCCCGAATCTGAGCATTGAAAATCACCATGTTGTTGTGATCGGCATCTGAATACAGCGTGCCTTCACAGCGGGCGTCCCCAGGGGGCATATCGGCCCCATAGTCATTACAATGTTCCTTGAAAATGAAGTTGTGTACATTCCACACATCCACCGGCATGTCCGCTCCATTATAAAGACGGGGATATGCATCCCAGACCTTGGTCAGGTAATACAATCGCGCGTCAGTCGCCTGGACCATACCGCCGATGCCAACCTGAGCCGTAGGATCTCCCGCCTTGATCGCATCGCGGATTTCATGATAGGCTCGCGCGTAGAGCTCCGGCAGCATTTCGTCCTGCCCTCCCCCCTCCCAATCCCGGCGATCCATCTCGTTGCCGATGAGCCACAACATCCCCGGATTGGTGTTCGCAATCGCCGTCAGCTGCGCCAACCCCTCTTCTCGCCTGGTAGTAGCGGAAGCAGGCGAAGTAATGACGTAATCGGGGGGATTGACATACGGGCACTTCGTCCGGTCGCGGGTCCGGGTCGGCCAACAGGTAGTCTTCTGATGCAGACGGACGACCTGCACATAGTCCATGCCCCGCGGCCGCGGCACATCCGACTTGGCCTCAAAGCGCACGTACCATCCCGCTGCGAGCTTGCCCACATCCGCATAGTTTGAAATATTGGGCGACAAAGCGCAATATCCCAGCCGCGAGCTGCGCGGCCCATAGTCACGGAACACCAACGGCAAATAGGCGCGCGGGAGCATGTTCCCGGCCGACACAACCGCGACATCCTGAGCGCCATCCAACGGCGCAGGCTCCTGCACCTGCGGCAGCGCCACGGTAAGGTGTCGCGGCGCCGCTGCCACCAATCCCACAACTACCAGCATTAACGCCAGTATACCTGTCACACGCTTCAAGATCTTATTGCGCCACATGAAACAATGTCTCCTCCTGATCATTTATCGCCGATAAGCCAGATATTCCCCAAGGGCTGGATGGCATGGTCCTGCAGCCAATCTGCCGCATAGACGTTGATATCCATCACCGCGGCCGCAAAAGGGCGCGTCCCCCTTTCTGCGAGCATCTGCTCGATGTCCCAACAACAATAGCGCACCTCCACGTCCTGGCGTATCCCCTCCACGTATTGCAGAAAACGCACCGGCGAGGCTAAAATCGGCTCCACCAACAACACGGCATCAGGCGGAGTCGCCTGCAAAACCTCTTCGGCATACTCCCGTGGATCGGTATACCCATTCTTGGCCGGCCACAGAAAAAATGTCTTACCGGCAGGGCCAGGCACATGCACCCCGTCGCGGAAGCTGAAACCGCGCTCGACCAGCTCCGGCGCGAGCCGATAGGTCCCCACCGGAACCCAAACGACCGCCGCGGCCACCAGGCCATAGGCTATCCACCGTCGCGGCGATGGCGCGAGCTGGCGCTGCAACCACTCCAGCAACGCCTCGAAGCCTACCGCCATCCAGACCGCAAAAGGCACATAACTCGGCAGGTAGAACACGTAACGATCCCCCACGCGATAGGCAAACGCGAACACCAAAACCGCCGCGTAGAGCAACGCCACATAGACAGATTCAGCCACGTCGAGGCGCCGCCACACCCGCCACAGCCCCACAAGGCCACAAACGCCGGCCAGCCCCACGAACTGAAAACCCAGGAAGAACACCCATTGAAAGGCATCATCCGCCAGCCAACGCAGCGAGAAATCAAACATCGCCCCGCTGAAATCATAATTCTCAAATGAGAACAACGCCCAGCGCACGATTTCCGGCCCTTGCAGCTGTAAGGTCGCCGCATCCCGCGCCAGCAGCAACGCCAGGGGCGCCACCCCCACCCCCAAAGCCGCGCCGGCTCCCAACAAGGTGCGCCAGTGCGGACGCCGACGTCCTATCAGCCACAGCAACGCCGGTACATACAGGCCGATCAGCAAATGTACAGACAGCCCCAGACCCAGCACAAAAGCCGCCGCGATCAGAATCCAGGGCCTGGAAGTATGAAACCACTTCACGCCTAACCACGCCAACAGCACCATCACCGCCAGCGTCATGGTGTACACCTCGGCCCGGACCGCATGTTGCCAAAACGTGTGCGAGACGGCGAAGGCCACGACCGTCAGGAAACTCGCCAGACGCTCGAGTCCCAGTTCCCGCAGCAAGGCAAACAACAGCCCCACCGTGAACGCCCCGAACACGCTGGAGACCAGATTCACCCGCCGGGCAATGTCGCCGTCCAGGAAGCGCACGAACTGATGGGCGACCCACACCCACAAAGGATGACTTCCCGCGCTGCCCTGAATGAGCCCTTGCACCGCATTCAGCTGTAAATGTCCATCATCGCCCCACAAGACAGTCGGGGCCACCGTAGACCAGTACAGCCCGTAGGCCAAACCTGTCACAATCAGGACCAGGAAAAAATCTGAACGGCGTAAAGAAGACCACGCCCTCTGAATTTTCAACCGCAAAGAGCCAGCTCCCCCAAAATAAACATCATCGGAATCAGAAAGCGCTGCCGCTAGAGGAGAAATGAAAACATACGTCGCTCAGCCGGGAGATCCTACCCGACAAGGAGAATGAAGATCCACGAGGTAACATGAAGCGTTACGATCTGGAAAGCGACAGAGCCCCTAAATACGGGTGGCCTCATGAGCAACAACCACCTGCCGACAGCAGCTCATCCCGCGGCAGACCCCCGCCGCCGACGGGCCACGATGAACAAGGCGACCCCCAAAATCATCAGCGCGCCCCCGCCAATAAGGAAAGGCGTCATCCCGCTCCCCGCCGCCTGCCCCTCAGCAGCCACCGCCGTCGCTGTGACGGTCGGGGTGAGGACGACCGCCGGCTCCTCCGTCGCAGGTGGCTGCGGCGATGGCGTGTCCGTAGGAGCAGGAGTGACGGTCGGCG
>JAGPHL010000023.1:6282-14570 GCA_018055515.1 Anaerolineae bacterium | reverse complement strand
CCCGCCGCCTGCCCCTCAGCAGCCACCGCCGTCGCTGTGACGGTCGGGGTGAGGACGACCGCCGGCTCCTCCGTCGCAGGTGGCTGCGGCGATGGCGTGTCCGTAGGAGCAGGAGTGACGGTCGGCGTAGCGGTCGGCGTGGACGATGCCGCCATGGGCGTGGAGGTCGCCGGCGCCGGCGTTCCTGTTGCAGCCGGCCGGGGCGTCGCCGTGGCCAGAACCGGGGGCACGGTAAGAGTGAGCCGCGGGAGGGTGAGAGTGAGCGGCGGGAGGGTGAGCGTGACGCCAGGCACCTCGACCGTGGGAATGACTACCGTCGGCAACTCAATCGTCACGGGCGGCAGGGTCGGCATCCAACCAATGGGCGTTAATGTCGGCACACTTTGTCGCAAGGAGTTTTGATCAGGAGCGGCCCACGTCACCGGCAACAGCGTCGCCGCGCTGAATAGCCCCACCAGCACAGCGAACCAGATCCAACCCCTTCTCTTTTGCATGGCTCACTCTCCCTTCTGCGCGCAATACCGAATCTCCACGGTGCGATCCGTCTGCAACGCGCTCTCCATCACCCACAGGCCGTCCGACCGCACCGACACCCCTTCCGCCTGCCCGCACGATACCACATCTTGAGGAAGACGCAAGACTACGCGCACCGGCGCCGTGCGCAGCCCCGCCTGTTTCTGCCAGTCCAGGCGATACACCCACACCCCCTCACTCTCTTGCCGCAAGACCGTCGGGGGCAACGTGTAGGTGAAGCTGATCACCGTCTGCTCGCCGGTCGGCAGCAGAAATCCCTGTCCCCACACCGCGTGCGTGGCCGATTCGGAGAGCGTCTGCACCGCGCCAGGCCACGGCGCCTGATCCCACATCGCCGCCGCCGGGATGGGATGCCGGGAAGCCGCCAGCAGCTGGCTGCCAGGCGGCGCGTAGACGCGCAGATACGCCCAGTAGCATCGGTCCATCATCTGCACATAGACGGGATCCCAGCGCGTCTCGGGGACACACGCGATGGACGCCCGGCTGGTGTGCGTGTAGGTCAACGTCAGCGTCGCGACGGGTGGCGTCTGCGTCAGATCCACGGCGTAGGCCATGGAGCGGGTGATTTTGGCGCTGGCCTTGTTGTAGCCCACATTCGCCTCGCTCACCAGCAGGAAATCTCCCTGCGGAGCGCGGACCGCGCCATCCCACCCTCGAGCCGCGAGCACAGCAGCCGCCTCAGGCTCGCTCAACAGGGCCACCTGCAGGTGACGCTCGTCCAGAATCTGCAGGACGGTCTTCCCGACAAGCGTCAGATCCATATCGCCCAACCCGCTTTCCATACGCCGCTGCAGCGCCTGGACCAAATCCCCCATGAAGTTTTTGCGGCTCAGGCGCCATTCGGTGGTGAATTCCCCCTCCGGCGGGGACCACGATTCATGGATGTAGGTCATCAGCGACTCCTCAGTCACCGTCTGGCCGGCGACCTCCAACGGCCCCACGGCACCCACAAGCCGCTGCACCGCCACCTGATCCACGGCCAGGACGCCGTCGAAGGCAGAGCTGGCGGGATGCGCCGGCCGATACAGCTCCAGCGCTTGCGCGACCGCCGTCGGAAAATCCGGCGACCAGTTGCTGTCCCGGAAGACCAGCAATTCGATCCCCATGAATCGCTTGAGGGGTTCGGGAGCCAGCGGATAGGGCTGCGAGAAATCATCCACGGTGTAGCTATCGGCGACGGTCACGCGGGTGATGTGACCGGCGCGCAGTTCCACTTCCCCCACCGCCGTGATGAAGCCTCCTCCCGGCCGCAATTCGTCATCGTTCAGCACGAGGAGCAGATACGTGCGCGGCACCGACTCGCCCAACAGGTCAGGCGCCGCCGCGGCCAGGCGCAGGCCATCCTCAAGCCACGGCAGCAAAGGAGCCAGGCGGGTCAGCGGCTGCTGGAGGCGCCACGGGAGCTCCGCCGGCGCGAGCTGCGCGTATGCCGTCACGGCACGCGCCGCCGCAGGACGCGCGGCTTGAAACGCCGGCCGTCCGGCGGACAGCGTCTGCAGCGCCAGTTCCGGGGTCAGCGCGCCGGCCTGCCACGCCTGCAGCACGGGCGCCCCCACGTCCCACAGCCGCACCCCGGCTTCGGTCAGCCCATCCGCCAGATCCAATAGCGGCCCCGCCTGCGCGAGCAACGGACCGACTTTCGGCAGCCAGCCCAGCGTCGGCCCCAGCTGTGCCAGTCCCCGCGCCGCGCGCAACGTCACCACGTCCGCCCGAAGCCCCCGCAGCAGACTCTCCACCTGCTCCGGCTGCGCCTTGAGCGTCTCCATCGGCGAGGTCTCCAACAATGCCTGAGCCTCAGTCAAGTGCGCCTGCAGCGAAAGCGCCGCCGCCGCTACGCGCCCCGCCCAAATCCCCACCAGCAGGGCCCCCACCAGCACCAGAATCCAGCCCGCCCTTCTCAAAGTGCGGGGATCGCGCACGCACTCTTGCCAATGCCGTTTTTGTCCCACTCGCCAACCTCCCTCACGGATGCCGCCGCGCCCGGTCAGGGACACGTCAGCCCGGCTGCGTCCACCGTGCAGCGCACGCGCCCGGCGAAAAATGTTTCCAGGGCCGGCGCCGGGTCTCCCGCAGGCGCCCCCATAAATTGCCGATAGCTGGCTTGCGCCCACAAATCCCGATCCACCACCGTGATATCGGGCCGCGCCCCCACCGCCTCCTGCGCGTACCAGAGGGTGAAAGTATGCGCGTCGGCGGCGGTGACCAACACCGCGCCAGGCGGGGCCGCCTTCAACGTCGCCTCCCACCACTCACGAGCGGTCGTGTCCCGGTGCAAGTCGAGCGTCCCCCACTGCCACAGCAACGCCGCGAGCGGCAATGCCAGGCTCCACCAGCGCGCGCTCCGCACCTCCAGCCGCGCCACGACCTGCGTCGCCCCTTCGGCGAGCCAGAGCGCCGGCATGATCAGATAGGGCGTGAGATACACCAGCGAGTCGGTGGTATGATACCCGATGGCGTAGGCGCTCGCCGCGCCGAACGCCAGCGCCGTCCGCCAGAACGGCAGACGCTCCCGTCGCGCCAGGGAAGTCGCTCCTACCGCCGCAAGCGCCGCCCCTACCGGCGTGAACTGACGGATCAGCAGCGCCAGCCACGCCAGGAAACGCTGCGGCAGCGCTTCCCACGGCAGCGCGAAGGCGTAGCCCCAATACAGGCGCGCCGTCACGTAGTCCCACCATCCCGCCAGGCTGCGCACATCACCCCAGGGCTGCGGTCCAGCGGCGATCACCGGCAGCAGCGCATAGGGCAGCAGTCCCACGACCACCCCGCTCGCCCACGACGCCCACAGACGTCGCGGCACACCGCCCCACAGCGGCGCGAGGAAGATCAGCGCCGGGTGCACAGACAGCCCCCATCCCCAAATGCAGCCTCCCACAAAGGCCCGGCGCGAGGTCGCCGGCGTTTCCTGTACCCAGGCCACGGTCAGCACAGCGAAGAAAGCCGCCGGCGCGTACACTTCCGTGATGAGCGCCTGCGACCAGAGCAGCGGCGTCGCCGCCAGCAGCAGCGACGTGCTGACGGCGATCACCGGATCAACGCCGCGCCGCAACAACGTCCACGCCAGCGTCGCCGCCGTCGCCGCAGCCAGGAGCGCGGAGAGCAGATTGGTGCGCCAGGCGGGCGGCCCCCACGGCAGGCGGACGAGGGCGCGCGCGAGCGCCTCGTAGAGCGGAAATCCCGGCGGATGGGGTAGCCGGCGCGCGATGGCCGCCACGACCAGATCGCCGCCATCAGCGCCCCAATGCGCCCAGGTGAGGTCGGGGGCCAGGGTCAGCGCGTAGATCCCCAGCGCCAGGAGAAAAACGACGCCGGGAGCGCAGCGCCAAAAATCAGCGGGCCTTGGTCCACAACACGGATTGGGATCGCGTGACATAGCGCACAAAGCCGCCCAACATCGTGGCATTGGCGAAGCAGAAGTAAAAGATCAGCCGCAAGGGTTTGCACTTCCATCCCAGGAGTTCCAGCGCCCACCCCAGCGCCGCCAGGACGTAGAACAGCACCTGCCCCCAGAACAACAAGCGGAACAGCGGCTCGGCGGTCAAAAACGCGCTGCTGATCAGGGCCGCCAGCATGAAGAAGGGCGCGAGCCAGCGCAACACCTTGTGCGAGACATACTGAAAGGCGGCCAGCCCGTAGCGCGGAGAGAGCAGCCCGCGCAATCGCCCGATCGCCTGAAACCCGCCCGCCGCCATCCGCGCGCGCCGGCGCCATTCCCCCCCCAGTGAGGGGGAAGCCTCCTCCCACGTCACCGCGGCCGGCTCATAGACCACGCGCCAGCCGTCCATCACCAGGCGCATCGCCAGCACAAAATCCTCGATCAGATTGTCCGTCTCCAGGGGACGATACAGCTCGCGGCGGATGGCGAAGAATTCCCCGACCGCGCCAATGGCGGTATTCACGAGCGAATCCGCCCGCTTCATGAAGGCCTCATAGCGCCAGTAGGCCGATTCCCCTTCCGCCTGCACCTCCGCCGCGGGACGGATGCGCTTCTCGCCACTCACACAGGCGACTTGAGGATCGGCAAAATTGGGGAGGATCTGCTGGAGAGCGTCCGGCTCCATCATCGCATTCGCGTCCGAGAAGATGAGGATGTCCCCGTGCGCCTGCGGCACGGCGCGATTCATCGCCGCGATTTTGCCCTGTCGCTCCGGCTGATACAGCAGCTGCACGCCCTTCCCGGCGTAGCCCGCGACGATCTCCACGGTACGATCCGTCGAGCCATCCGCCACCACGATGATCTCGCGCAATGCCGCCGGATACTCCAACGCCAGGAGGTTTTCCAGCTTGGCCGCGATCACGGCTTCTTCGTTGTACGCCGGGACGATGAGGGTGACCGGCAGTTCCAGCGGCTCGCGGCGATGCGGGCGCGGGCGCCAGCGGGCCAGCAACGCGATGAAAATCGGGTAGCCCACATACGTCCAGAAGATCAGAAACGCCGACAGCGCGAAAATGCCGATGGGAATCCAGCGCACCTCAAACCTCCTCTGAGACTGCTCCCGGCACGCCCCGCAAGGCGCAGAATCCCTCGCGCGCGGCCGGGGAAATTCCCCTACAGGCGATATTCCACCACCACATAGCGGCAGAAGCGCCGCAGAGCCCGGAAATGGCGCAGCAGGAACTCGTCCACCGCCCACAGGAAACGGAAAAGCCCGCCGCGTTCACCGCCCAGAAGGCGCGAGAGGCTGGAGAAGAGGTAGAATTCGCGGACGTGCGTCTCGCGGAAGAAAGTCCCCAGCAGGGCCATGTCAGCGTAGTTCAACGGACGCTCGTGCCGCGAGTGATATTTGCCCTGATAGGGAAGATGACGACGGGCAAATTCCAGCGCGGGATTCGCCCCCAGAGGCTCGCGGAACAGCGCTTTGCCGTCCGGCTTGAGCACGCGCCGAATCTCCGGCCCCAACACCGCCAGGTCCGTGTGGTGCAAGACGCCAAAGCCCAGCACCCAGTCGAAGGCGCCGTCGGGGAAATCCAGGCGCTCCGCCGGCATGAGCCGCGTCTGCACCAGCGCCGCCACGCCGTTCGCCGCCGCCCGCTGTCGCGTGATCTCCAACGCCGCCGGCGATACATCCACGGCCTCGACCTGCGCGCCGTGACGGGCCACAAAGATCGAGAAATCGCCCGGCCCACAGCCCAAATCCACCACGCGCCGCCCCTCGAGCTCGCCCAGGCGAGCGAGCATGTACGCCAGCGAACGCCCTAAATCCTCCTCAAACAGCTCCGCGTCGGGCGGAATCCGCAGCGGAATCCGCCCGGCGGCGAACAGCTCCAACCAATGCTGATCGAAAAAGCGCCCTTCTTCCGCCTGGGTCGGCGTCCAGCCCGATGGGACAGCAGGCGCTACGGTTGCGGGTGCTTTTTCAGGCCCAGGCTCCATGCCCAGCGCTCCTTGAGATTGCCCCGCGTCAGCTGCGCAAAACGCTGCAAGGTGGCCCAGCCTCCCATGATCACGAGCGGGCCGATCAACACCACGTTCAGCGCCATTCCCAGCGCCGTGGCCTCGACGCGCACGATTCCAAACCAGCGCAGCGTCATCACCGTGACGGCGCCGATCACCCCCACGAGCGCCGGCGGCGTGGGAATCAGGTTGCTCAGGTAAATCGTCAGCGAGAGGACCAGCGCCACGTGCCACTGCACCGGCAGCCCAAAAGCCGCCAGCATCGCCGCCATCGTCGAGATGGAAGCCAGCCAGCTGGCCGCCGTCAATCCCACCACCGGCAAAGCGCCGCGAAGGTTGGTCAACGCGCCCAGGCCGTCGAGAACCTCATAGACCAGTCGCAACAGCCGCGCCTGCCAGCGTTCCGGCAGCCAGCCCCGGAAGCTGAGAATACGCTCCGCCAGGCGCTTGAGCCAGTCACGCCCCAGCCAGATCGCCAGCAGCACGCCGAGCAACGCCACGCCGCTCAGGCCCATGCTCATCCCCGAAGAGAGCGGGAACCAGTCCGGCAACATCGCTGTGGGCACAATCAAGGCGATCAGAACTCCTACGGCGAGAAGATCGAGTGACTTTTCCACCACGATCGTGCTCAGCGTGGAGCCGACGGAGGTGTTTTCCTGCAGCATGAGGCCCACACGGGCGATTTCCCCCAGACGCAGGGGCACCAGCACATTCAACATCTGCGCCGTCATCAGCACGGGGAAAGTGGTCAGCCAGGAGGGGGGACGAAAAGACGGCGGGTAGAGGAACCACCAGCGCGCCGCTTTGATGAACGCCACGGCCACCACCGACGCCAGCGCCGCGATCAGCCAGGGGGGACGCGCCTGGAGCAGCGCCGCCCCCACGTCCGCCAGGTCCAGCCCGCGCAGGGAAAGCCACAGACACAACACCCCGACGGCGATCCCCAGCAGGCCGCGTCCCAGATTCACCCGCCACGTCTTCTGCATCGCCATCGCCCGCTCACTCAACCTGCGCCACCCATGCCCGGCCCAAAGGCGTCCACTCCAGGGAATCGAGGGTCACCAGGTTTCCCGTCGCGTACACGGGATCCGCCAGGCTGTACCAGCACCACCTCTGCACCAGACGTCCGCCGTCCGCCGGCGCGCCCAGCGCGGCGTCCGTCGTCGTCAGGAAAAAGCGCCACGTCTCGCGCAGAAAGGTCTGCACCCGCTCCGGCGGGAAGCCGTAATTCTCCGGCATGGGAATCCCGAACTCCGACACGAGCAGGGGCTGTCCGCCGTAACCGCGCTCCGTCATCCAGCGGCGGAACGCCCAAATCTGCGCGCGAAACGCCTCCAGATTGCCGGAATCGTCAATCTCATAGAGCACGCCCGTCGCATCCGGCAGCCCCGGCGGGATGTCCACGCCCCACGAGTCGCGCTCCTCCCGCAGCATGTAGTTGTGGATGTGCCAGGCCTGCGCCGGCAGCGCCGCGCCATACGCCTGCGCGTAGCTTTCCAGCATCAAGTCCAGGTACCGCAGCCGCAGCGGCGTCGGCTGCGCGATGCCGCCCGCGGCGACCTTCGCGCCGGGGTCACCCGCCTTGATCGCCGTGTAGGCCTCGTGGTACAGCCGGGCATAGACCTCCGGCGTGACGTTATCCTGCCAGCGGACGTCCGCCTCGTTGCTGATGAGCCAGGTCGCGCCGGGATTGGCCGCCGCGATGGCCGTCAACGTCTCGGCGGGCGGACTGAGCGCGCCGTCCTTGAACCGCACCGTCTGGGCAAAGGCAACCCCCGCCGGGACGGGCGGCGCGACATACGCATTCCAATTCATCACCCAACCGACGCGCAGCGCGGCCAGGTTGTAAGCGGAGGGTGCGTTCAAGGGCACGGAAACTCCCAGGCGCCACAGCTCGCCTTCTGGAAAGTCGAACGCGCCGGGGGACGCCGGCGCCGTCGCGGTCGCGGGAGTGACCGTCGCCCGCTGCGAGGTGCGGGTCGCCGCCGGCAGAGTCGCCGTCGCCGGCTGTGAGGTGACGGTCGCCGCGGGTGAAGTCGCCGTCGGGATCAACGGCTCAGGCGTACTGGTAGGAAGGGGGGCCAGCGTCGCCGTCGGCAGCGCGGCAGGAGACACCGTCGCGCGCGGCGAGAGCAGCGCCAGCGTCAGCAACACCGCGCCCGCCAGAAACAGCACCCCCCCTGCAATCTGCCCGCGATTCAAGCGCATCCCCTTTTCCTTCACCGTAGGACTTGAGTTATGGTAGCAACATCAGGCCATTATACCTGAAAGCACATGTCGGGCAATCAGAAATCGCTCAAAGATTGCACTTCTTTTTCAGTATGCTATAATTGAAATGAGGTTAATTCTGACGTGATATGAG
>JAGPHL010000023.1:0-6182 GCA_018055515.1 Anaerolineae bacterium | reverse complement strand
GTTATGGTAGCAACATCAGGCCATTATACCTGAAAGCACATGTCGGGCAATCAGAAATCGCTCAAAGATTGCACTTCTTTTTCAGTATGCTATAATTGAAATGAGGTTAATTCTGACGTGATATGAGCGAGTCACCCACACCTCCCACAAGACCGGAAGACGCCAGCCGTCGCTGGCAGGAAGGTCTTATTTTGTTTCGCTCTCCCCGCGTGATGCCCCAGACAGGCCCGGTTCCAGCGCGGCGCTCCTCAAGAAGGATTCCCGGTCGGAACCTGCCGCGCGCCCATTCTTCCGTCCGGGCGAGATCGGGCATCTCTCGGCCTCCCTCCGGCAGTCGCCGCGAGCCATTCTCGAAGAAAGAGCTGCTGCAATGACCTCTGACTCCCTTGCCGTTGTGATCCTGGCGGCGGGCTTGAGCACCCGCTTCAAGTCTGCCGTTCCCAAAGTGCTCCATCCCCTGGCCGGCAAGCCGCTCCTGGAATATTCCCTGGAACTCGCGAGCGCGCTGACCGAGGCCACACCGCTTCTCGTCGTCGGTCCGGAAACCGAGGCCGAAATCGGCGCGTGGGTCGGCGAACGCGCCCGGTTAGTGGTGCAGGCCGACCGCCTCGGCACAGGTCACGCCGTGATGCAGACCCGCGCCCTCCTCGAAGGCCGCGCCGCCAACGTGTTGGTGCTCTACGGAGATATGCCCCTGCTGCGCGTCGAGACGCTCCGTGCGCTGCGGGATCGCCATCTGGCAAGCGGCGCCGCCGTCACCATGATGACTGTCGTCCGCGACGACCCGCAAGGCTTTGGGCGCATCGTCCGCGACGCCGGAGGACGCATTCAGGCCATCGTCGAGCAGGCCGAAGCCACCCCGGAAATCGCCGCCCTCCGCGAGCTCAATGTCGGCATCTACACCTTCGAGGCGGGGTTCCTGTGGACCCATCTGCCGCAGCTGCGACCAAGCCCCCGCAAGGGCGAGCAATACCTCACCGACCTGATCGGCATGGCGGTAGCAGAGGGGCTGCCCGTCGAGAGCTTGCGCGCTGCAGATCCCCTGGAAGTGTTAGGGATCAACACCCGCGTGGAACTCGCGCTCGCCGCCAAGACCTTGCAGCGCCGCATCAACGAACACTGGATGCTGGAGGGCGTGACCTTCCAGGATCCGGAGACTTGCTACCTCGACAGCGCCGTCGTCATTGGGCGCGACACCGTGATCCTGCCCAACACCCATCTGCGGGGCAAGACCACCATCGGCGCCGGCTGTGAGATCGGCCCCAACAGCATCCTCGAGGACTGCACCATCGGCGACCATTGCCGCGTCACCGCCTCGGTGCTGGAAGAGGCCGTGATGGAGGAAGAGAGCAACATCGGCCCCTTTGGACATCTGCGCAAAGGGTCGAGGCTGTGTCGCGGGGCGCACATGGGCAACTTCGGCGAGATGAAGAACAGCACGCTGGGGCCCGGCGCCAAGATGGGGCACTTCAGCTACCTGGGCGACGCGACCGTCGGCGCTGACGCCAACATCGGCGCGGGCACCATCACCTGCAACTTCGATGGACAGCACAAGCATCCGACGCACATCGGCGAAGGCGCCTTCATCGGGTCGGATACGCTGCTCGTCGCGCCGGTCGAGATCGGCGCGGGCGCCAAAACCGGCGCGGGCTCCGTCGTCACGCACGACGTGCCGGCCGACAGCCTCGCCTACGGCGTTCCGGCGCGCGTCCGCGAGAAGAAAGAGCCAGAAACATAAACGAAGGAGGTTAGCACTGATGCCATCTTCCAGCGGTGAGGGATGGTGGGCCGTCCTGCTGCTCGTCCTGCAGGGCTTTCTGGTTTTTTCCCGCACCATCCTCACCTATTCACGGTGGGAGCTAGAAGAAGTTCCCCCCGCCGAACCCGCTGAGCGCCCTTCCCTCACCCCTCGTCATGACATCACGCGCCTGAGCATCGCGCTCGATTTTCCACTGTTGCTGACGACGGGCCTCTACTTCGATCTCGGCATGAGCGCCCTGACGCCCGCGTTCGCGGCCTATGCCGGATCTCTCGTCCAACGCCCCGCCGCGTGGCTCACGCCCGTTAGCCGAATCGTCGCGGTGCTATTCCTCGGTTGGATCAGCCTGAGCCTGGGCTACCTGCTTCCCGAAGCGCTCGGCAGCGCCTTCGCCTCTCGCTGGCACACGCGAATTGCCAGCCTCAGCCGCGCCATGCACGCCGTCTTGCGGCCTTTCACGCTCCCCGCCCTCGCCCTGGCGAACGGGGTAACCCGCCGGTTGGGCGGGACTCCCTTGCAGCGCACGGCGTTCATCACCGAAGAGGAAATCAAGTCGCTGGTCACCGCCGGGGAGCAGGAGGGCCTGATCGAGGAAGAAGCGCGCGACATGATCTACTCCATCTTCCGGCTGGATGACACGATCACCCGCGAGGTGATGCTGCCGCGGATTGACATTGTGGCGCTGGAAGTCACAAGTCCGCCGGAGCAGATTGTGGACGTCATCGTCTCCAGCGGACACTCGCGGATCCCCGTCTACGCCGAGACCATTGACAACATCATCGGTGTCCTTTACGTGAAAGACCTGCTGCCCTACTACGTCACACACCGCCAACCGCCGGGCCTGCGCGAAATCCTGCGCCCGGCCTACTTCGTCCCGGAATTCAAACGGCTCGACACGCTGCTCAAAGAGATGCAGGCCCAAAAAGTGCAGCTGGCCATCGTCGTAGATGAATACGGCGGCGTGGCCGGCCTGGTCACCCTGGAAGACCTGGTCGAAGAAATTGTCGGCGAAATCCAGGATGAGTACGATCACGAAGAACCGGAGATGATTCTCGAAGCGGAGGGGAGCTATCTCTTCGACGCGCGTATTCCCCTGGATGACGTCCAGGAATTGTTAAATCTCCCCTTGCCGCTCGATGAGGCGGATTCCCTGGGCGGCTTCGTCTACAACGAATTGGGACATATTCCCGTTGTGGGGGAGACCCTCACTTACAACGGCGTCGCGTTCAGCGTCGTGGCTACCGATGGACGACGCATCCGCAAAGTTCGCGCCGCAGCCATTCCCGCAAGTCCAGAAGATACCACAGCCCAGGAGGGAACATGAAACTTTCCAGAGAGGATCAAGAGCGACTTATCCGTGAAGCCGCCCGGGCCCGGACGCGCGCCTACGTGCCCTACTCCCACTACGCCGTCGGCGCGGCGCTCCTCACCGCCGAAGGGCAGCTCTTCACCGGCAGCAACGTAGAGAATGCCGTCTATCCGCTGGGGGTCTGCGCCGAACGAACGGCGATCGTCACGGCGGTGGCTGCCGGGGCGCGGCGGGTGGTCGCGCTGGCAGTGGTCACGCCCAACGGCGGCACTCCTTGCGGCGCCTGCCGTCAAACCCTGCGTGAGTTCGCCGACCCCGATACCCCCGTCCTCATCGGCAAGCCTGACGGCACTTACCAGGAATATCGCCTGGAAGAGCTGCTGCCCGAAAGTTTCTCCGCGGTGGATTTGCAGCAGGGCGCCGGCGCTCCTCCTGTGAACGTGTGAAGATGCGAACGGTGCGGGCGTGCCCACGTGTCCACGTGTGAAGGTGCGAAGGTGCGAACGTGCGAACGTGCCCACGTAAGTGATTCGCTTTTTCGCTTATTCGCTTTTTCGCTTATTCGCTGACCTGCTGACCTTCTGATCTCTATTTTCGAAGGAGGTGACGTATGCCGGCAACAATTATCGTAGGCGCCCAGTGGGGCGATGAAGGCAAAGGTCGGGTCGTGGACGACCTGGCAAGTCGGGCGGACGTGGTCGCCCGCTACAACGGCGGTGATAACGCCGGGCACACGGTCGTCGCCGAAGGGCACACCCTGGGCCTGCATCTGGTGCCTTCCGGCATCCTCAATCCCCACGCCGTCTGTCTCATCGGCGCCGGCACGGTCGTCAATCCGCTGCGCTTGCTGGAGGAGTTCGCCGTGCTGCGCGAAGCGGGCATCGAAGTGACGCCGGAACGCCTCAAAATCGCCGCCGGCGCGCATCTGATCCTTCCGACGCACCGCGCGCTCGACGGCGCGCAGGAACAGGCGTTGGGCGAGCAGGCCATCGGCACGACGGCCCGTGGCATCGGCCCGACCTACGCCGACAAGGCCCGTCGGGTGGGATTGCGCGCCGCCCTGATGCGAGACCCCAAGGCGTTTGCCGCGCAGGCACGCACGCTGATGATGGCCCACAACGAGTGGTTGATCAACCTGTATCACCTCAAACCGCAGCTCATCGGCACGCACGTTGAACGGCTGCAGGAAGCGGCGGCCCAACTCGCCCCCTATCTGGTAGACGGGGCCGCCTTGATCGCCGAAGCGCTGGCGGCCGGAAAATCCGTGCTGTGTGAAGGCGCGCAGGGGACGCTGCTAGACCTGGACCGCGGCACCTATCCCTTCGTGACCAGCTCCTCGCCCATCGCCGGGGGCGCGCTCACGGGCCTGGGATTTGGCCCCAAAGAGGTCACCCGCGTTATCGGCGTCGCCAAGGCCTATACCACCCGTGTGGGGGCAGGAGCTTTTCCCACCGAGCTGCTCGACGCTACGGGAGAGAGGCTGCGAGACATCGGCCACGAGTACGGCGTGACGACGGGACGCCCGCGACGTTGCGGCTGGCTCGACGCGGTGATCTTGCGCTACGCGGCCCGCGTCAACGGGCTGACCGAAATCGCGCTCACGAAGCTCGACGTGCTCAGCGGCCTCCCCACGCTGAAGATCGCCGTTGCCTACGAGATCGAGGGCCAGCGAGTGGAGCACTTCCCCGCCGAATGGGGCCATGAGGTCATCGCCGCCGCGCGTCCCCTCTATGAGGAACTGCCCGGCTGGGAGGCCGATCTGCACGCGATGCGCCGCCGCGAGGATTTACCGGCGGAAGCGCGGGCCTACGTCGCGCGCATCGAGGAACTGACGCAGACGCCCATCACCTTCATCGGCGTCGGCCCCGAGCGCGAGGCCATGATCCTGCCCTGAGGCCAGGAAAGCAAGCCGCCCCCTTCGTGATGAAGGGGGCGGTTCATGGTGTCCACAGAGTGCGGCAGCGCCACGTTCATATCATCGGCTGCGGCGGGAGCATACTGCGCTCCATCCACAGGCGCGTCGCGCGGGTGTTCTCCTCGATGGAAAGGAACACCGAGATGATCTCACCGAAGGCATACAGCCCAAAGAATTGCAACACCGCGGCAATCAAAACTCCCACGAAACCGCCGATGCCGAGAAAAGCGCCGCTGAAATTTGGCGGAAGCCCCATCTGGCGCATCGTGGTCTCATCCAACAAACCGCCGGCGAGTCCCCCCACCAGCATGGCGATGGCGCCCAAAATCCCCACGACGAGCGCTACCCAGGCCAGGACTTTCCACAACGTAGCGATGAACCGCAGCACCCCATACCGTTTTTCCATGTGTCGAGCTCCTTTCGTGTGTCAGAATCAGCAGCTCCACTATAGCACAAAATTGCGAGCGTGGAAAACGGCGCGTTCCGCCCTGTAAAATCCTGACGCCAGCCCGGGCGCTGAAGGGCGTCGGCCTGTGTCAGCCCAGGTTGGCAAAGACGGCGTCGAACATCTCCAACGTCAGCCGGCCGGTCTGGGTGTTCTGACGGCTGGGATGGTAGGAGGCGTGCAGCTGCGGCAGCCCATCGCCCAGCACATAGCGCGCGCCGTGGGCGAAGGGCAACGTCGGAATCGCGTGTCCCTGGTCTCGCCAGAGCTCCAGCAGCCCCTCGAAGGCAATCCTGCCCAACGCAAGCACCTTTTCCACGGGAAGCAGCGCCAGCTCGCGTTCCAGGAAATGGCGACAGGCGTGCAATTCCTCGCGGGTGGGTTTGTTCGCCGGCGGGGAACAGCGCCCGACGGCGGTGATGAAGACGTCGCGCAGCACGAGGCCGTCATCCGCGCGCTCCCACGTGGGTTGATTGGCGAAACCTGCGCGGTAGAGGGCGCCGTAGAGCGTCGCGCCGGAGCTGTCGCCGGTGAACATGCGCCCGGTGCGGTTGGAGCCATGCGCCCCCGGCGCCAGTCCCACAATGACGATGCGGGCATGGCGATCCCCGAAGCCGGGGACCGGACGCCCCCAGTACTCCCAATCGCGGTACGCACGGCGTTTGGCGCGCGCAACTTCCTCGCGCCAGGCGACAAGGCGCGGGCACTCCCGGCAGGCGATGATTTCAGCGTTGAGGGCGTCCCAGGCGTCCAA
>JAGPHL010000203.1 GCA_018055515.1 Anaerolineae bacterium | reverse complement strand
GACGACTATCCCGCGATGATCGAGAAAACCCATCGGGACCTCACCGCCGCCGTCGAGGAACTCAAGGCGACGCAACGCCGGGAAAAACTGGAATCCGAACGTCTCCGCCGCGCCGAAATCGAGGCCTTGTCGCAGGAAGTCATCGCCATGGACGAACGCTATCGGCCCACCCTGCGTTTTCCCGAAATGCTCGAAGCCCGCGCCGCGGGAGAACAACGGTTGCAGACACAGCTCCAACAACTCTCCGGCGCGGTAGCTGACCTGACCAAACGCACCGAGGACCGGCTGCAGGCCGTCGTCTATCTGGAAGAGCAGCGACGCGCCGACACCCGCCGCATGGCGGCCCTGGAGGGCGAACTACCCGCCTTGCGCAAGGCCATTGACGAGTTCAACGCGAAGTTGCTGCGCCTCGAAGACAGTTTTCGCAAACTGCCCGCCCGCATCGAGGAAGCCGTCCAGATCGCCAAATCCTACGACCCCAAGATCGAGGAACTGCGCGTGGCCGATTTCCAACGCGAACAGCGCGTGCGCCAATATCTGGATCAGGCCGCCCAGGTTCAGACAGAGCTGGCCCGGCTGGTCGAACAGACCCAGAAATACGCCCTGCTCTTCAATCAGAACAAACAGGCGCTCGATGCTCTCGAGGCCTTCCGGGTGCGCCTGGAGAAGCGCCAGAACGAGATCGCCGAAATGCAGCGGCTCAACGAGGAACGTCTGAAGCGCGAATGGGAGGAATGGCAGGCCGCTTTCGCCCGCGACTGGCAGAAGCGCCTCATCACCGAGGAAGATCGCTGGCGCCGCGAGGACCTCGCCGATCAGGAATTCATCAAGCGCCTGGCGCAGCTGGATGAGATCTCGAAGCTGTACTTTGATGAAATCGGCGCGCTGTGGAACGAATTCCAGCAAACGGCAGAGCGCTGGGCCAATCTCGTGCGCGACAAAACCATCGCCGATCAGGAAATACCCGCGCAACGCCTCAAAGCCCTGCGGCGTTTTGCGGAGGAGAATCGCAAAGACCTGCTGTAAGCCGTCTGATCTGAAAAACGCACGGGGCGGGAAGTGTACTTCCCGCCCCGTGGGATTGTGTGACTCCCGATCGCGCTCAAAGCCTGCGCCTCAAGCCGCGTAGCGCCATTCCCCGCCGACCATCACCCGCTGCACGCGCGTCTCCAACAGCGCCTCGGGCGGCGCCGCGAAAATGTCCCGATCCAGAACCACGAGGTCCGCCAGATACCCCGGCAACAGGCGCCCCAAGCGCTGCTCCTGCCCACTGGCATAGGCCGCGCCGCCGGTAAAGCCCTCGATGGCCTCGGCCAGCGTGAGCCGCTCCTGCGGCTGCCAGCCTTCGGGACCGGGAGCGCCATCGCGCTCGTGGCGCCGGGTCACGGCGGCATAGATTCCCACCAGCGGATCGAACGTTTCGATGGGCGCGTCGGAGCCAAAGGCGAGCGTCGCGCCGGTCTGCAGCACCGAGCGCCAGGCATACGCGAGCCGGCAACGCTCTCCCCAATACTGCTCCGCCATCACCCGGTCGTGAGGGGCGTGAATCGGCTGCATCGAGGCCACGACGCCCAGCTGCGCCAGCCGGGGGACGTCCTGCGGCCGCAGCAGCTGCACATGCTCGATCCGGTGACGCAAGCCCCGGTCGAGGGGACGCACCTCCTCCAGGACATCCAGCACCAGCTGATTGGCGCGATCCCCGATCGCGTGAATCGCCAGCGCCAATCCACCTGCCACAGCACGGCGAGCGCTGTCGCGCAACACCTCCGGCTCGAGCGTCAACAGCCCGGTGTTCTCCGGCTCGCCCAGGTAGGGCTCGCACAGTGCACCGGTCCGCGAGCCCAACGCGCCATCGGCAAAGAGCTTCAGGCCGCCGAAGCGCAGCCAGTCATCGCCATAGCCGCTGCGCAGGCCCACCTCCAGCGCGGCGTCGAGCGCTTCCAGCCGCACGTATTTGACGACCCGCAGCTGCAACGCGCCTTCCTGATGCAACAGCTGCAAGGCGGCAAAGGCTGGCCCGCCGTCTACGTCATGGACGCCCGTCAGGCCAGCCTGCAACAGCAAGGGTTGTGCGGCGCGGATAGCCGCCGCGACCTGCGCCGCCGTCGGCGCGGGGATGGCCGCCTCAACAATGCCCATCGCCTCTTCGAAAAGCATCCCGTCCAGCGCACCGCTCGCAGCGCGACCAAAACGTCCGTGCGCGGGATCGGCAGCGGTCGCCTCCAGCCCCGCCAGGCGTAAGGCCAGCGTGTTGGCCACCGCCGCGTGCGCGCTCTTGGCAATGAGCAGCACCGGATGATGCGGCGCCACGCGGTCGAGTTCCGCCGCCGTCGGGAAACGCGGGTCGGCCCAGAGGTTTTGATCCCATCCCCGGCCCTGAATCCAGGTCCCCGGGGGCGTTGCGGCGGCCCGCTGCGCCACTGCCGCCAGCAGCGCTTCGCGTGACAGATCCCGCAGCTCCAGCCCGGCGAGGCTCAGCGCATACCACATCAAGTGCACGTGAGCATCCACCAGCCCCGGCAACACCAGCGCGCCGCCGAGGTCCTCGACGCGCACGTGGGGGGCCGCAGCCCATGCGTGCGCCGCCGCGCCGGTAGCGACAATGCGGCCCCCGGCCAGCGCTAGCGCCTCCGTCCAGGGCTGCTGACGGTCGCCGGTGTAGAAACGTCCATGCTCGAGGAGCCGGATTTCCATGTCGGCCTTCCTCACAATCCCAGAATCTGCGCCAGCCAGGCGACGCCGTAATGGCCGCCCCAGGCGAAAATGATCGCCTTGAGGGTCTTGCCCGCCCAGGTCGCCAGGTAGAACTTCCACACGGGGAAACCGGTCGCGCCGCCGGCGATGCCGGCGAGGTCGAAGAGCGGCATGGGCACAGAGCCCATCAAAAACACCGTGAGGACGCCATTCCGACGCATCCAGCCCTCGATGGTGGGATAGACGCGCCACCGGGTGGCGATGTCTTCCACGGCGTACCCCGCCAGGTAGCCCCAGAGCTCGCCCAGCGAATCGCCAAATCCGGCGCAAAGCCCCACATACCAGGGCGTGAGCACCGACCCCATCGTGAAAGTGAACGCCAGATGCGGAATCGGCAGGACGACCGTGGTGCTTCCGATCCAGGCCATTAAAAAGACGCCGACGTATCCCAGATCCCGAAATTTAGCGCTGCTGAGCTGCTCACGGAAAATGGCTGCCAGAACGGTCACGGCGACAAAAAAGACCACCAGAAATCCACGCAGAACTTTAACTCGCGTTTTCTTAGACATTCGCGCCGACCTTCTGGGATTATCGCGGCGCCGGCGCGCCTAAACGCACCACCGCGGCTTTGCCGGAATAGGAGCGCGTCGCGTTGCAGCTGTCAATGACCAGGGGGGCATGTTCCAACACCGCCGTGTAATCCACCGCATGATGCCCGGTGACAATGATCACCGCATCGGCGGCGGCCAGCGTTTCCGGCGTGAGGGCGACAGAGTCGAAGGTCAGCGGCTCGTGCAAGAAGACATTCCCCCCCACCCGATACGTCGGCACGTGCGGATCATGGTATTGCACCTTGGCGCCGCGTTGCACCAGCAGCTCGATCACCCGTTCAGCCGGCGAGTTGCGGGGATCGCGGATGTCGGCCTTGAAGGCGACGCCCAACACCAACACGCGCGCCCCGGCGAGCGCTTTCCCCTGCCGGCTCAAGCCCTGCACCGTCAAATCCAGCACATGATAGGGCATCGTCTCATTAGTCTCGGCGGCGAGCTCGATGAAGCGGGTGTAGAAGTCATATTCGCGCGCTTTCCAGAGCAAATAGTAAGGGTCAATGGGGATACAATGCCCGCCGACTCCCGCTCCTGGCTTGAAGGGCATGAACCCAAAGGGTTTGGTCTTCGCCGCCTCGATGACTTCCCAAATATCAATGCCCATGCGTTCGGCGAGCACCGCCATCTCATTCACCAGGGCAATGTTGACGGCGCGGAAGGTGTTTTCCAGCAGCTTGGTGAGCTCCGCCGCGGCGGGCGAGGACACCTCGTGGACCGGGGCCCCCATCTGCCGGAGCAAGGCCGCCGCCAGTTGGGTGCTTTCCGGCGTCAATCCCCCCACGACTTTGGGCGTGTTATAGGCGCTCCATTGGGGATTTCCGGGATCAATGCGCTCCGGCGAAAAAGCCAGGTAGAAATCCACCCCCGCCTTCAGCCCACTCAGGCTTTCGAGGATCGGCTGCACATCCTCCGTGGTGGTGCCGGGATAAGTGGTGGATTGCAAGACAATCAGATGCCCGCGTTGCAGGCGGGATGCGATGCTGCGCGTGGCCGTCAGCACGTCCGTGAGATCGGGTACCCGCTGCACGGTATACGGCGTCGGCACGCAGATGAAGATGACGTCCACTTCACGCAGCGCGTCGTAGTCAGTCGTGGCGCGCAGCCGTCCGGCGACCACATGCGGCGCGATGTCGGCGTCATGCACATCCTCGATGTAGCTCTGTCCCGCATTGATGGCCGCAGCTTTGGCCGCGTTCGCCTCGATCCCCAGCGTCGTATATCCCGCCTTCGCCATGGCCAACGCCAGCGGCAAGCCCACGTATCCCAGGCCAATGACGGCCACTTTCGCCTCATGCGTAACGATCTTATCCGCCAATGTCATAGTCATAAGTCCTCCTCAGAAAATAGAGATCAGCGAGTCAGCAGTCAGCGAATCAGCGAA
>JAGPHL010000202.1 GCA_018055515.1 Anaerolineae bacterium | reverse complement strand
TAATTGGATGCTGATGGGGGCCTCAGCGCAGTGGATTACACCGACGTGGACGATTACGCTGCCGCACACGCTGGAAGGGGGCGCGTTCACCCCGCCCGCGCTGATTGACCTGGACTACGATGCGCCGTTCGACGCGGACTGGCACTGGTCGGATGGTACGGCGACGATCACTCCCCCGGTGAGCTTCGCCGGGGGCTGGCCACCGACCAACGTCTATCTGGTGGGGACGGTTCCCGCCGGGACGCCGACGGGGCTCTACACGGTAGTCGTCACAGCCACGCGGCAGACCGCCCCGACGGATTTCCGGGTGTCCTCGGATATGGTGTGGGTGGGCGAGTGGTCGCCGCCGTCCGAGGGCGGCGCGCCGACACATCTGCTCTATCTGCCGCTCGTGTTGCGGAACAAGGCCGGGGAGTAGTGGGGGCTGCTGCGCTCTACGCGCTGGCCGCGCTCGTGGGCGGCGCCGCGTTTCTCTACCGGGTGCGCCGGAGCGGATCCACGCCGCGGGCGGCGCGCAGTCTGCTCTGGCTGATTCTGGGTGGCTTTCTCGGCGCCAATCTGGGGGGCGCCACGACGGTCATTTCCCGCCTGACCGGCGTCGCGCTCCCCTTTGCTCTCAAGGATTATAGTATCCTCGGCGGGATTTTGGGCGGGGCAATCGCGGCGGCGCTGCTGTGCCGCCATTATGCGCTCCCGTTTTGGCGCACCACTGACCGGGGCATCCCCGCGCTGCCGCTGGCGCTGAGCATCGGCCGGCTCGGCTGTTTTGTGCGGGGCTGCTGCTATGGTGCGCCCGCGGATTCGTGGCTGGCGCTGTACCTGCCCGATCGGGCGGGGGTGTGGCTGCCGCGCTATCCCACGCAGCTGCTCAGCGCCGTGGCGAATCTGGCGATCTTCCTGGTGTTGGTGGCGGTGGAGCGCTACGGGCATCCGCGCGAGGGGAGCGTCACGCTGCTGTTCCTCGCGTTGTTTCTGATCAAGCGCTTTGGGATGGAATTCTTGCGGGGGGACGCGCTCCCGCCGGTGCTGGGACCGCTCAATAGCACGCATCTCATGTGCGTGGCCGGGTTGGGGCTGGTCGCCGTGCTGTGGGTGCGACTTAGAGGAAAGGCCCGCCAGGGATTTGCATGAAGAACCGCCTGGGAAGCCTTCTGTTTTCCTGGGTGACCTGGGCGTCTTGGCCGTGAAAATAAAATGTCGCGATTTAATTCTTTTCGGGCGATAGAATTGGCGTTTACGCTGTGGCCGCGGCGGGAGTTTCTCGTGGCGCCTGGGCGGCGCATGACGCGGCGCGTCACACGGGGCGAGGCCTGGGGCACCATCGGTGCGCTGGCTGCGGGCCTGCAGGCGCTCGGCGTGAGCCGCGGCGAACGGGTGGCGACGCTGCTCCCTGCTTGCCTGGAAGCGGCCTACCCGCTGTTCCTGCCGGGGCTGCTGGGCACTGTGAACGTGCCCCTCAATCCGCTGTTGCGCGAGCCGGAGCTGCGCGCCATCCTGGCCGACTGCGAGGCGAGTGTCGTGATCACGGCGGCGCGATGGTACGGACAGGATTTCCCCGCGCTGCTCGCGCGCTTGCAGCCCGAGCTGCCTGCGTTGCGCACGGTCATCGTCTGCGATGCGGAGCCCTCCACGCTGCCCAGCGGGCAGCTGCCGTTCGAGGCGGTGGCGACGCCGCGACCGCTGCACCGCGCCGCGCTCTCCTCCGATGATCTGACCCTGATCTCCTACACTTCCGGCACGACGGGGCAGATCAAAGGAGTAGCGCACACGCGCCGGCGGACCCTGGGCCTGCTGCCGCGGGCGCTTGGTGTGCTGGCGCAGCAGCCGTTGCGCTGCCTGCTCACGCCGTTTCCGCCCTTTCATTTCGCGGGCACGTTCAGCCTGGTGAGTACCCTCCTGGCGGGCGGAAAGGTGGTGCTGGTGGACCGTTTCGATCCCCGCGCCATTCTGGAGAGCATTGAGCGCGAGCGCGTGACACACGTGGCCGCCGCGCCCACGCTTTACCGCTGGCTGCTCCGGACGCCGGAGCTGGAGCGCTATGATCTCCGCTCGCTGCGGCGGGTGACTTTTTCCACTGAGCCCTGTCCGCCCGATCTGGCGGAGGAATTGCACAGCCGCCTGGGGTGCAGCGTGCAGAATATCTACGGTACGGCGGAGAGCATGATCATCGCCTGGACGGGACCCCATGACTCCTGGGAGCGCGCGGCGACGACGGTGGGACGTCCCGCGCCGGGCGTCCGCGTGCGCATTGTGGATGAGGCCCGGCATCCCCTGCCCGTGGGGACGACCGGCGAGATTGCCGTGCAGACTTCGCAGATGATGACCGGCTACTACCGCGATCCGGCGCTCACGGCGCAGGTGCTGGATGACGAGGGCTGGTTCTACACGGGCGACCTTGGCGTGCTGGATGGCGACGGCTATCTGCGCTTGGTGGATCGCAAGAAGGATCTGATTATCCGGGGCGGGCAGAACATCTACCCGGCGGAGGTGGAGGCCTGTCTCAAGCGGCTGTCGGGGGTGCGGCAGGCGGCGGTGGTGGGGCTGCACAGCGCGCTGGCGGGCGAGGTGGTGTGGGCTTTTGTGGAGCCGTATCCCGGCGCGCGACTCGACGCGGCGGAGGTGTTGGCGCATTGCCGGAAGCAGCTGGCGCCATTCAAGGTACCGGCGGAGGTGCGGTTTGTGGAGCGGCTGCCGGTGACGGCGACGGGGAAGGTGGAGAAGTACCGGCTGCGAGAGTGGGCGCGCAATGAGCAGTGAGAGGTGAGCAGTGAATGGAGAGCCGTTAGCGTGGGGGGAGTTTCAATCATTGGTGGCGAAGGTGTTACATATTGACCCGGCGCTGGCAACACCGGAGGCGTATTTTATCACCGATCTCGGCGTGGACTCGCTGCGGCTGGTGGATGTGTTGCTGAAGCTCGAAGAGTTGGGGCTGGAGATCTCGCCCGACCTGGCGTGGGAGATCCAGACGGTGGGAGACGCCTACCGGTATTACACGGAAAGATGCGAGTAAGACGTAGTACGTCATGCGTAAAAACGGAATACGCAATACGTGATACATCAGTCAACCTGCAGCACAAAATAATGATACCCCTTCTGCTTTGGCGTTGTCCCCTCTGCGCGGCTGATGACGCGCTGACCCACATCACGCACCCGCTGCGCGCGGACCGGGTGCTGTGCCAAAAGTGCGGCGCGGCGTGGCGCGTGCGTCGCGTCCCTGGCGACGATTTCTATCTGTGCGTGATAGCGACAGGCCGGGCCGGAGGTCGCGTCGGGGATGAGCGCCCGCTCGCGGCGTGGTACGATGCCCTCAAGACAACGCTCTCCCTGCGTGCGCTCACAGATCCGGCGTTGCCGCTGTTCCCGGGGGAGACGCTGCATCTGGCCTCCGGTACCGCCGAGTTGGAAGCCGAAACGACGGATCCGCTGTTCTTCCCCGAGAGCGGCGCGCCGCCGCGGATGGACAAGCGCGGGGTGATGGGCGCGAGCGTGGGGAGAGGACGGTTATTCCTCACGGATGAGCGCCTGGCATGGCGCGGTGCGGATGGCCGTGATGCGGATTTCTCGCTGGACCGGCTCGCCTCGGCTTACGCGGTGATGGATAGGGGGGTGACGCTGCTGGTGGATCTGCGGCTCTATATGCTGCGCTTCCGGGAGGAGAGCCTGCTTAAGTGGGTGACGATGATCGGGCTGGTCGCTGCAGCAACGGGTCGCCGCATTACCACATCGCACTGGTGAGCATACTCTCATGCAAAAGATGCCAATGTTATCTTCCGCAAAGACGCAAAACATGTTGATGTCTTGTATTTTGCGCCTTTGTGTGAGTTCAGAGGGTTTTCCATGACGTTGGTGCAACGGGCGAGGTGGGTGCGGTTGGGACGGCGGCTCGGCGGGGAGCGCTGGCTCTTCCTCCTCGCGCGGGCGCTCTATCACCTGCGAATCGAGGGCGCGGAGCGCATCCCCACGGGGGGTGCGTGCCTGTTCCCCTTCAACCACGTCTCGCAGCCGGCAGACTTGCTTGTGAACGCGCTGATCCGCCGCAAGCGTCCCGATGTCCGCATCTTCGGCTGGCAGGGCTGGGAGGGTGAGAATCCACTCGAGCATTTTCTGGCGGGCGTGGGCGAGCCCGATCCGGAGAGCCGGGTGTTGCGCGCGATCAAGGCGCAGGGACTCTCGGCAGGAGAGCTGTTGCGGGCGCGGACGCTGTTGCTGCAGGGCGGAGCCATCGCGCTTGCGGCCGAGGGGGAAATCAGCTGGGACGGACGGTTGCAGCACCCGCTCGCGCCCGGGGCGGTGTGGTTGGCGCTGCGCACCGGTGCCCCGCTGGTACCGGTGGTCTCGAGCGGCGGGTATGATTTACAGCCTCGCTGGCAGATGGAGCGCATCCGGTGGAGCGGGCGGCTGGTCATTCGCGTGGGGGAGCCGCTGCGGTTGTGCGAGACCCCGGTCAGGGATCTGCAGGAGGGGGTGCTGGAGGCGGCGAATGAGCGTTTGTGGCAGGCGATGGCGGGGAATATGAACCGCGCCATGGCGTGACACGCTCCGGTCGCCAGGAAAACAAAAAAGGACCCCTGGCGCTTTTGGCGGTTGAGTTCTTCCACCCAGGCGCCTTAGCGGTTCCCTGGAGGGGAAGACGGCGCGTCGTCCAGCGGAGTGCTCAGTTTCTCTTGGGTGGCGGTGAGGATTGCATCCATGGCCTGCC
>JAGPHL010000022.1 GCA_018055515.1 Anaerolineae bacterium | reverse complement strand
GCCTGGCAGACAAGCCGCTGCCCTGGCCGATTCAGCACCCAAAGCAAGGGGCCTTCCGCCGTTTCCAGCAAGGTCACGGCGTCGGCGGGCGCGGCATAGCGGGTGGCGCGGGCGATGTGCACGTCATCCCAGGTGACATATTCCAGCAGCGGATGGGAGCCGGCGCGCAAGGGCGTTGTCGGCGTGAAAACGCCCGTCGGTTCGCCGCAGGGCGTCCCCGCGCCGGGGGCAATCAGCCACGCCGGGCCGCTGAACGTCCCCCCGCTGCCTGCGCCATCCAACACCACGGCGCTCATCTCGGCGGTGTCTTGGGGCAGCGTCGTCGCCTGCTGCACGGCGATCCCCGGCAGGGCGCGCAAGGCCAGCTCGAGGAAGCGGTTGCCCGACGTCACCAGCAGCACCTGCCCGCTGCCGGAGAGCGGCGGCGTCACCCAGGCGCGATCATCCAGGGGGAAACGGTCATCGGCGTCCTCAAGGCGCGCCTCAAACCACCCCCAGGCAGGCAGATCCGGGAAAGAGAGCGTCGCCTCGCCCGCAGCGGGCAGCTCTAGCACCTGACGGGCGAGGACTTCACCGCCGGCGAGCAACAGCAACGTGACCTGTCGCGCCGGACCGGCGTTCAGCACGCGCACAAACGCGGTGAAAGTCTCGGCGCTGCGGCGGAGGGAGAAATCCACCAGCCCCACGTTGGGGGCGGCCTCCCCTACGGTGAAGAGCTGCGCCCGGCCCGGCAGAGGGGGCAGGGGCTCTGCCAGCGCCGCATCGGTGAACACCAGCGTCGTGACCTCTTCCCCGGCCGCGAGACCGAGCGCCAGGCTCGCCGCCGCGTCCCAATTGGCGCCGCCATCGGTCGGCTGCAGCGCGGGGAGCGTCCGCCGCAACGCCGCAGCATCCCCATCGCGCAACGCCACCTGCGGCGCCGCGCTCGCGGTGATGAGCGTCACCCGGCTGCGCGCGTCCAGCGCCTCAGAGAGCGTCCGCAGTTCCGCGAGCGCCGCCTCGAAGCGTGTGTTGCCGTCCTCGCGGCGCGCCTGCATACTCGCGGAGGCGTCCAGCAGGATCAACAGCCGTCCCTGCGGCGTTGACGGCGCGGGAACGGCAGGGCGAGCGGCCGCCACGACCAGCGTCGCCAGAATCAGCAGCTGCAGCGCCAACAGCCAGTGACGGCGTAATTTCTGCCAGGGGCGATTGGCGCGACGCTCGACGGCCGCCGCCTGCCAGAGCAACACGCTGGCGACAGGGGTCTCCCGTCGGTGCAGGCGCAGCAGATAGAGGGCGATGATGGGCAACGCCAGGGCCAGAAGCCACAAGCTGTTTGGAGTCAGAAACCGCATACGCAGCACTATAGCACCGAATCGGGGTCACGCAAAAATAAAGTCAGGCTGGGGATTCCATCTCCAGCCTGACACAGGCGACCGCGCTGGAGCGCGTTGTTTTTTGAGGGGAAGCCCGTTAATGCAAGCGGGCCACATGTCTGTGGCCCGCTCACTCATCCCCGGCATCACGCCCGCGCAGGACGCGACTTCCGGCGTTCCTCCCACAACCCGACGATGTGAACCGCCACAAACATCGAGGTGAAGGTCTCGCTGAGCATCCCCACCAGCATCACGGCGATGAAGGGCTTGAGCGTCGCGCCGCCGAACAACAGAATGGCGATCATCACGAACATCGCGTTCAGCTGCGTCGCCAGGGAACGGTGCAGCGTCTCCATGATGCTGCGGTTCACGATCAGCGAGAAGGGCTCGCCGCGATGACGCGGGATATTTTCGCGGATGCGGTCGAACACCACGATGATGTCCTGAACCGAGAACCCGATCACCGTGAGGATCGCCGTGAGGAACAACGCATCGGCTTCCCACCCCTGCAGCAAGCCCATGAGCGCGTAGAAGCCCATGGCCACGATCACGTTGATCAGCATCGCCACGACCGAAGCGACGCCATAGTGCAGCGGATGGGGCACCTTGCGGAACGAGAACCAGATAAACGTCAGCACGACGAGCGCCGCCACTCCGGCAGCCTGCGCGGCGCTGCGCGCCACTTCCGCCCCCACGGTAGCCTCCACCGTATCCACCACCGAGCTGCTACGATCTACCGCGCCGGTGATTTCCTCGAGGCGCTCCAACACGGCGTTGATCTGATCGGTCGTCGCAAAACTGGTCCGAATCTGCCAGGTATTGTCGGCGGGATCGCCCAGCTGCTGCACGATGGTGCTGGTGTAGCCTTCCTCCGCAAAAGCCTCACGGATCACGTCCTCGGTGACAGGTGCCGTGAAGTGCACTGAGAACAGACTGCCACCCTTGAAATCAATGCCAATGCGCACCAGCTGTCCATAGGTGACATAAGACACCAGCATCGCCGCCACGCTCAGCGCCACCAACACCCCGGCCAGGATGAAATAGGTCCTGCGATTGTGAACAAAGTCAATCATCTCGTCAGCCTCCTAAATTCCCAGCAGCCAGGGATGGCGCCGCACCCGCTCTTCGCCCAGCAATCCCAGGGCCACGCGGACGAAAGTTCGGGTCACAATCAGCGCGGTGAACATGTTGATCAGCGTACCAAGCGCCAGCGTCAGCGCGAAACCTTTGACGAGGCTCGCGGCAAAAGCGTTGCCAAAGAACCAGAGAATGGCGCACGTCAAGAGCGTCGCCAGATTGGAGTCGCGCACCGAGGTCCACGCGCGGCTGAATCCCGCCTCCGCGCCCCGCTCCAACGAGCGCCCATGGCGCAATTCCTCCTTCATGCGCTCGAAGACCAAAATGTTGGCATCCACGGCCATGCCCGCCGAGAGCAAGAAGCCCGCGATCCCCGGCAGGGTCAGCGTCACGGGCAGCAATTTGTAGAGCAACAGGTTGAGCAACACGTAAAGCGCCAGCGCCAGATCCGCCGCCAGGCCATTGAGGCGATAGTAAATCAACATGAACAAGAACACCACCAGCAGACCGACCACGCCGGCGCGGATGCTTTTCTCAACCGAAATCGCACCCAGCGACGGGCCAATCGCCCGGTAGCTTTCGATTTTCAGCGGCACCGGCAGCGCGCCGTAGCGCAACTGAATCGCGAGCTGTTGCGCGCTCTCCGAGGTGAACCCGCCCGAAATCTGCGCCTCGCCATTGGGAATAGCATCGCGGATGGTAGGACACGAGAGGATAGTTTTGTCGAGCACCATGCACAGAGGGCGTCCGATGTTATTGCGCGTGTACTCGTAAAAACGCTGCGTATCCGCCGCCTTGAAGCGCACGATCACCATGGGCTGGCCGGTAGTCTCATCCACCGTGTTGAAGGCCGAATCCAGCGCATCACCGATGAGAATCGTCTTGTAGTAGCCGGGTGGCGGTGTGACGTCCTCGCCCATGCCGTAGGTGGTGCTGACGACCCGTCCGGGTGTCAGTTCCGCCTCGCCGGCGCCGGCAGGCGGCTCAGCGAATTCAAGCAGCGCCGTATCGCGGATGGTATCAATCGCCTGCTCCGGGTCGGCGATGCCGGGCAGTTCGACGATGATGCGCCGCGTCCCCTGCACCTGCACCACTGGCTCGCTCAAGCCCAGCGCGTTGACGCGGCCTTCAACCACCTGCGCCGCCGCGCGCATCGTTTCAACGGAGAGCTCCTGTCCGGCAGGCACGTCGGCCACCATCGAGAGCTGCAACCCGCCTTGCAGATCCAACCCCTGCATGAATTCCAGGGAACGCGCGGTCTCCGGCTGCCACACCAGCAAGCGCTTCAGCCACTCAGGATGCTGCGACGGCACCACCAGATAAAGCGCCACAGCCGCCAACAGCAAGATCAACACCAGGGAAGTTATCGTCTTTCTATTCATAGCCCCTCACTCAAGGAATAGCGCCGTTGTACGGGGAAAATCCCTGCGGCGAGCCAAAGGCGGATTATAGCCCGCCGGAGCCTTTTGTCAACGCGAGTTTGACCCTGCCGGGAGTGTGCTATACTCCATGGCTGTATGAAAGAAGATCGCGCGCGACCAGAACCGACGCCGTTCTTTCTGCCCGGCGGAGAGCCGGGCATCCTGCTTATTCACGGCTTCCTCACCGCGCCAGATGAAGTCCGGCCCCTCGGCGAAGCGCTGGCGCGCGCCGGCATGACCGTCTCCGGCATCCGGCTGCGCGGTCACGGCACTACGCCCGAAGATCTCGCCGCCGTCCACTGGCAGGATTGGGTCGCGGACGTCCGCGCCGGCCTCGCCGAACTGCGCCGCCAGCGTCAGCACGTGGGCATCGCCGGGGTCTCGCTCGGCGCGGCGCTGGCGCTCTACGTCGCCGCCGAGGACCCCGTGGAGCGGGTAGTCGCCTTCGCTACCCCCGGCGGCTCTGCCTTCCACGGCTTACCGCCTGGCTGGATCTCTCATCTCGCCCGCGTGATCCCCTATCTGCCCAAAATTGGCTCCGACATGCGCGACGCCGCCGCTCGTCGCGCCCGCTTCACTTACCGGCGCATTCCCTTACGGGCAGTGGCAGAACTGGGCAGCTTCCTGCTCGCCATGGACGCGCGCCTGCCCGATGTGCACGTTCCCACCCTGCTCGTCCACGCTCGCCACGATCACGCCGTTCCTCCGCGCGTGGTCCGTCAAGTCGCGGCGCGGCTCGGCGGACCGCAGCAGCTGCTCTGGCTGGAACGCGGCGGACACACCGTGGTCCTCGATCTTGACCGTGAACGCGCCTGGCAGGCCGCGCGAGAGTGGTTCGAGAGGCCCCCCGAAAGAATGGAATGATGCGCTCCTCACGCGCCGGCCTCTGGCTGATTCTGGCGACCTTCGTGAGCCTGGCTTTGGCCTGGAACATGACGGTCCCGGCCTACGAAAACCTCGACGAGATCGAACACGCGGAGGTCATCCGCCACATCGCCGTGACCGGCCGGCTGCCCGTCCATGGCGAGGCCGAGGCGGCCGGCTTCCATGTCCGGCAAGAAGCCTCACAGCCGCCGCTGTACCATCTCCTCGGCGCGGCGTGGGTGCGCCTGTGGGGTTTGCCCCGCGAAGCGCCGGACGCGCGGCCCATTCCCGCCACCTTCGTCGCCTGCGGCTCCGGCGATACGCTCTACAACCGCGTCACCTGGAGCCGCGATCCCTACGCCGGGTTTCCTGCGGAAGGACATCGCCGCACAGTCTACGCGCTGCGGCTGCTCTCCACCCTCCTGCAATGCGCCACCGTCGCGGGGACGTGGACTCTCGCCCGGCGGCTGGCACCCCGGGGATTCGTCGCGCCGCTGGCGACGGCCATCGTCGCCTTCAACCCGCAATTCCTGCTCCTCGCGGCCGGGGTAAACAACGATAACCTCGTCACCCCGCTGGCCACCTGGGCGCTGGTGCTGCTGGTGGACGTCTGGCAGCGCGGCCCGACGCCGCCGCGCCTCCTCGGCTTTGGCGTGTTGACGGGACTGGCAGCGCTGAGCAAACTCAGCGGACTGGGATTACTCGGATTGGGCGGATTGACCCTCCTGGCCTACGCCTGGCGCCAACGCGCCCCGCTGACCCGGTTACTGCGCTGGGAAGTGCTGCTCGCTGTCCCGGCGCTCGCGCTCGTCGCGCCGTGGCTGGGACGCAACTGGCGGCTCTACGGCGATCTGACCGCCCTCGCCCCCATGCTGGACGTCGTCGGACGCACGGCGGTCCGCGTGGATCTCTGGGGCACGTTCCAGCTGATGCTGCGCTCCTATTGGGGACAGCTGCCGTGCGCTTTCTATCCCCGGGCGCTCTACTGGCCCTTCTTCGCGCTGCTCGGAGGCGGCTGTGTGGGCCTTGTGGCGCACTTCCGCACCCTTGCGCGACGGGCGGAATTGACGCTCCTGGGCGGCTGGTTCGTCATCATCGTAGTCGCGTGGGTGCGCTGGAATGCCCTCACCCCGGCGACGGGAGGACGGCTGCTCTTTCCCGCAGCCCCCGCCCTGGCAGTGCTCCTCGCGGTCGGCTGGCAGCAGCTGCACCCGCGATTGACGCGCGCCTGGGCCATCTGGTTGCCGCTCGGCGCGCTGATCACGCTCCTCGCCGGCGCAGCGCCGCTCTTCGCTCCTCCCGCCCGTCTGGAGGACTCGACGCCCATCCCCCACACCACCGACGTCGTCTTCGGCGCGGAAGCCATCGCTTTGCGCGGCTACGAGGCGCAGTTGACGCAGCCGCGCCTGGCCTGTTGGCTGGTGCAATCCAGCTACTGTCGTCCCGCCCTGGAGCTGCAGCTCTACCTGGAAGCGCTGCGTCCCCTCGATGAGGAGTGGGCGCTCGCCGTGCAACTCGTCTCCGCACGGCCCGGCGACAACACCCTGCGCCTCACCTACGATGCCTGGCCTGGACATGGCAATCTGCCGACCTCCGCCTGGCCTGCCGGGACCCTGCTCCGCGAGAGCCTGCTGTTACCGCTGCCCGCAAGCGACCTTCCCACGCAGGCATGGGAGCTTCACCTCGCCTTTTACGATGGCGAGACGGAGGCGCGGCTCCCCGTCACCCTCGCGGGACAGCCCGCGGGCGACGCGGCCAGGCTGGACACCCTGCGAATCCAGGGACGTCAGCCGCCGTGCGACGCCCTCCCCCCGCTGGAAACGCCGGCCCGCTTTGGGGAGGCGCTCGCGCTCACCCACGCCGTCCTCACGGAAGGGGACGATGCGTGGGAAGTGACCCTGTGTTGGGAGAGCTTGGCACCGGTGGATGCGGACTACACCGTCTTCGTCCATGCCTACGCCGCCGATGGCGCACTCCTGGCAACAGGCGACGCTCCGCCGATGGGACAGGCCTTCCCCACCCACCTCTGGCTTCCCGGCGACCGCATCCTGGATGGCCACAGGCTCGCCATGGCAGAGGCCCCCGTCACCATCGCCGTGGGCCTCTATCATCCGGAGACCGGCGCGCGCCTGGCCGCTTTCGTCGGCGCCGAACGGCAACCCAACGATGCCCTCGTCCTCTGGTCACGCTGAAGCCCGGCAAAATTGTGGTAGAATCACACCGGAGAGTCCAGACGGGAAACTGCCTGTCTGGACTTGTCCCTCTACATTTATGCCATAGAGAAGGGGGGTCTATGAAAACTTCGCGTTTGCGTTACATTTGGATTCTGGTAGTGCTGGGCAGCCTGCTGCTCTTCCAGCCCAACGCCAACCCGGTCCCTGCCGTGCAGGCCAACAACGGCAACGTTTTGGTAAATGGCGACTTTGAAGTCGAAGATCCCACGACCCACGGTTTCATCTGGTTTCCTCCAAACCACTATCTGGCTCTGAATTGGTATCGCTGGTGGGTGAACATGCCGGCCGCAAACACCATGATCCCTGAATATGATGATATGCGTCCCGGCACCCTCCGGTGGCCCCCTTACAGCGGGCGTCACGCCCAAGTGTACTTCAAATGGGGCGCTAACTACCATGCAGGGATCTATCAGGTTGTGGAGAATTTGACCCCCTGTGTGCCCTACGAGTTCTCGATGTACGTCAATAGCCGCGGCAACCCGGGGACGGTGCCCCATGCACGCATCGGCCTTGACCCGCAAGGCACGCAAATCACCCTGGATCACGCTCACAACGATCTCATCGGCGGACAAATGCCGCCGCTCACGGCCTGGTCAGCCGAACAGACCATCTTGAGCACGTGGGAACGCCTCGCGACGACGGTAGAACCGCTGGGAACCCGGCTCACTGCCATCACCTACGCCAATCCCTCCTACACCGGTGATCGGACCGCCTGGTACGATACCTGGTGGGACAACGGCGCTCTGGTACAGGTCGGATTTCCCAACGGCAAACTGCCGGAGCCGGCCTCATGGAACTCGCCTTACATTGAGCCTGCTTCAGTGCAATCCACCTTCAGCGGCGATAACCTCCTCCTGAGCTGGAACACCACCGTCCCCGCCTCGACGCAGGCATGGTATCAAACGATGCACAGCACGGCCCCGATCACGACGACGGCTCCCATGAGCCACACGATGTTCCTGCCGTTGATCATGCGCGCCGATATATGGCACGCCACTGCCCTCAATCCGACCCCTACCACGAACCACAGCGTGAGCATTCCGGGGATGCAATCCCTGCAATCCGGCGACAAAGTCATCGTCCGGCTGCTTTCCCGCCGCCCCGCTACCGACGCCTGTGTCACCGAGGGATACGGCAACATCGAAATCGTAAAGCCGTGAGTGACCGTCCGACCTGGAAGCATAAGACACTCTTGAAATTAGCAAGCGCCCTACCGTGAAACGATGGCTTGAGCGGCACGCAGGGGCGATACTGCTCCTGTGGATGGCGTTCGCGTTGCGCGTTGGAGGCCTTGGCGCGCGCAGCCTGTGGTATGACGAGGCCTATCTGTGGTGGGCGACCACACAGGTAAGCGTGCGCGAGATGCTGGCGCTCAGCGCGGGCGAACTCGTCCCGCCGGCCCACTATGTCTTGCTCCGCGGCTGGATTCCGCTCGCCGGCGCCAGCGAATTTGCCCTGCGGTTCCCCTCGGTCCTCTACGGCCTGCTCGCGCTCGCAGCGCTGGCCCGCATGGCCCGCCGATTGTCAGGCAAGCGTTCAGCCGGAACCTGGGCCTTGCTCTTGGGCGCGCTCGCCCCCCCATTGATTTGGGCCTCACGCGAGACCCGGATGTACGGCGCATTCATCGCCTGGTCGCTCCTGGCGGGGATGGCGTTAATCGAGACGCTCCTCGTCCTCGAACCGCGTTCCCGCCGACGGTGGGCCTGGCTGTGGGGCGCCGCTGTGCTGGGCGCCATGGCTTCATTGACGCTGTCGGCGTTCTGGCTGGTGGGGCAGGCGCTCTTCGCACTCCTCGCGCTGATCCGTCGTCCCTGGCAGGAGGTGTGCGCGTGGCTGCGGGCGATGTTCCCCCCCACGCTCCTCGCCGGGCTGATCTTTCTGCCCTGGGTTCTGGAAGCCCTGCCCTCGCTGGGGCAAAACGCCACCTACTGGGAAGGGCATTTGCCCATCGCCGAATTTTTGCGCATTTCCATTGCCGGCATGACGGTCTTCGACTTTCTGCCCTCGGCCTGGAAGGTCGCGGCGGGAGGCCTGATCCTGGTAGTCTCGTTTGGGGCCTTGATCCTGACGCGCCGCCGTCCCCTCGCGGGACTCTATCCCCTGCTGCAACTGATGCCCCTGGGGCTCATGGCAGTAGTTTTCCGCAATCTGCCCAAATGGGGCAGCCGTCATGCCTCAGGCTTTGCGCCACTGCCCGTGCTGGCCCTGGCCATCGGCTGGGGGATGGCAGCGCAGCTTCATGGCCGACGCCGACGCACGTTGGCCCGCCTGGGCCTGGGCGTGTGTAGCGTGCTCGTCGTCGCGCTTTCGGTGCAGGCGGACGCCAATCTCCTCACCGATCCGACCTACGCCACGGAGGACTGGCGCAGCGTCGCGCACTACGTCATGGAAAATCGCGCGCCCGGCGACGTCGTCATCGTGGAGACAGGCTCGGTCTTCCCGGCATGGGCGTACTATGCCGGCTTCGAGGGGCTGCTGCCCCTCCCCGATGACAAACTGCTGGACGTGACCCACGTTCTTGACTACGCGAATGGCGCCGCCGCTCTGAACGCCGCGCTCCAGGACACGTCCCAGGTCTGGCTCGTCACCTGGCTCGAAACCATCACCGACCCCACCGGCATCGTCCCCGCGCTGCTGGGGGAGCTGGGCGCCGAAGTGCCCACGCCGGAATTCCACGGGCTGGGCTTGCGCCGTTTTGCGCTTGCGCGCCGCGCCGACTTTCCGCCAGAGCCGGACCTCACCGAACGCCTGGCGACGCCCACTTTGCCTCACCTGACACTGTGGGGCTATCGGCTTCCCGAAGCGCCGCAGCCCGTTGACAGCACCCTGGATGTGTGGACCTTTTGGGTCACCGAAGATCCTGCCGCGCACGGCGAGCGCTTCTATCAGGTAACGCTGCGCCTGCTCGACGCTCGCGGCGATGAGTGGGCGCGCTTCAACGGCACCCCGGCGAGCGGCGATTACCGTCCCTCGCGTTGGCAGGCGGGGACGCCCGTGCTGGGTCGCTATCCACTAACGCCCGACCCCTGGACGCCTCCCGGCAGCACCACGCCCACCCTCACCATCTACGTGGCAGGAGCCGCCTCGGCGAGCATCACCTTGCAGCCGGTCGAATTGTTGCCGGCAACCGCGCCGCCCCCGCTCCCCGCAAATGCCATCCCGGTAGAGCAAGGCGCGGCGACCGCCGGAGCTCCCCCGCTCGAGCTGCTGGGGTTCTGGCTCAGCCGGGAAACCGTGCGGCCCTGCGAGCTGTTCGAGGGCCGGGCCTTTTGGGCGACCACAGCGCCCTATGCCGTTGCCGACCGACGCGATGTCCTGCGCCTATCTCTCGCCGGCCACGAGGTGACGCTGCCCCTGGCGGCGACCAACGTGACCTCCCCGCTTCCCGCCGGCGTCCGCTTCGCCACGCAGTTCCGCCTGCCCATCTCCTGCCGCGCGCTGGACGCCGAGGCTCCCCTCACCGCCGAGCTCCTCACCGCCGCGGGCGCGCCGGCAGCCCAATGGCGCGGGCCAGAGATCTCTATCGTGGCCGGGCGGGAATTCCAGCCGCCGGACGGCCTGCTGCCCGCGACGGGGGACTTCGGCCCAGGCATCGCCGCGCTGCTTGGCTATCGGCTGGAGCCGGAACCTCGCGCCGGGCAACCCTTCACCCTCACCCTTTACTGGCGCGCTGAGGAAACCGGCGACTCGCCCTACAACGTGTTCGTCCACGTCACGGCCCCCGGCACAGTCAGCCCCCTCATCGGGCAACATGACAGCTGGCCCGCGCTGGGAGGAAAACCCACCAACACCTGGGTGACCGGCGAGATCGTCGCCGATGAGCATCCCCTGGCAGGATTGCCGGCGGGGAGCTACGACCTGCGCGTCGGCCTGTACGATGAAGCGGGGCCGCTCGCCGTGAGCAGCGCCGCATCGGCTCCGCCGCAGAACGCCGTCGTGATCCCCCTCACCGTGAGGCCCCCCAATGAACCATAGCCGTAGCCTTAGTCGTCGCCGCAGCCTGCATCCGCTCATCCCGCTCCTCGCCGCATTCGCGGTGTTGGTGGTGCTGCATGGCTGGGCCACGCCGCTTTTCGAAGCGCCCGATGAGGTCTGGCACTACGCCTACGTCCGCTGGCTCGCCGAAGGACACGGGCTGCCCTCCATGAAGGACAATACCAGCGGCGCGAATCAGGAAGTGGCGCAACCGCCGCTCTATTACGCCGTCGCAGCGTTGCTCAGCGCCCCCTTCCCCGATGACGACCTGCAGACGTTGTTCTGGCACAATCCACATTTCGGCTATCAGGCGCCGGGAACCGCGCCCGACAACAAAAACATGCTCATCCACACCCCGCAGGAAGGCTTTCCGGGAAGCGGCGCCGTCCTCGCCGTGCGGATTGCCCGTCTCACCTCGCTGCTCTTCGGCCTGGTGACCGTCTGCGCCGCGTGGGGAGTGGGCTACGAGGCGTTTGGAAATCAGCGCGCGGCGCTGCTCACCGCGGCCCTGGTGGGCTTTCACCCCCAATTCGTCTTCATGAGCAGCGTGGTCAGCAACGACAGCGCCACCGCCGCCCTTTCCACCGCCACCCTGTGGGCCACGGCGCGTTTTCTGCGGCGGGGAATTACCCCGCGCCGCGCCGCCCTCGCCGGCGCCCTTGCCGGCCTGGCAGCGCTGACGAAAACGAGCGCGCTGTTGCTGCTCCCCCTCACCGGCCTGAGCCTGCTCTGGCAGGGATGGCGACAGACGCAGGAGCAGCCCTCGCCGCCGCTGGGAGTGCGACGCTATCGGGGCACATGGCGCGCCGCGCTGGCCTTTGGGCTGACGGCGCTGCTCGTGGGCAGCGGGTGGTATCTCCGCAATCTGCTCCTCTACGGGGACCCGTTGGGCATGTCCCATCACGTCAATACCTTGTGGGGACGCCCGGCGCCGGTTTCCCTGCTGGCGCTGGTGCCGGAGTTCCCCCTGCTGTGGCGCTCTTTCTGGGGCGCGTATGGATGGGGACACGTCTGGTGGCCCGATGGGATTTACGTCGCGCTGACGCTGCTCACGGCGGGCGCCTTCCTCCATGGACTCTATCGGATGCTCCGCAGACCCCGGCCTGCCTCAGCCGTCCCCTCCCGATGCACGCGAGCCATCTACCTGCTCTGCGCTTTCTGGCTGATGGGGATTTTCGCCGCGCTGTTGCACTGGATGCAGCAGGTCGAAGCGCCCCACGGACGGCTGCTGTTCCCGGCGATTGGGGCGTGGGCGGTGTTGATCGCGGCGGGACTTCAAGGTTCTGGCCGCGCCTTCCGCCGCTACCAAAGGCTCCTCCTCACACTGCTCGTCACCCTCACCCTCCTGGCCCCCGGCGCGCGGATTCTGGCGACTTTTGCGCCGCCGAAATTGTTCTCGTCGGCGACGAGCTCGACGCCCCAACTGCGCTACGGCGACGAAGCGCTGCTGTTGAGCGCCGCCCTCGTGAAAACAGAGCGACTGGCGCCCGGAGACGGCTTCGCCGTGCGCGCCTGCTGGCAGGCCGCCCGCCCCATGACGCGCGATTACACCGTCTTCGTCCAGCTTCTCGGTCCCGAAAACGGGATCATCACCTCACGGCGCACGTATCCAGGGCTGGGACGGTTCCCCACCTCGCTATGGCCCGTGGATCGCGCGTTCTGCGATGTGTACGAGCTGACGCTCCCCTCCCAGGTAGACACGCCGCTCCGCGCGCTGCTGGAAATCGGGCTCTTCGACGCCGCGACGGGCGAACGGCTTCCGGCGACCGCGGGGGACATTCCCGTCGCGCCGCCCATCGTCGCCTCGGTCGTGCTGGCTGCGGAGGAAGCCCAGGTTCCAGAGCCGGCATATCCGCTGGCGGTGGACTTCGGCGAGGCCATTATCTTGCGGGGCTATGACCGCAGCCCCACGGTGCAGGCGGGACAACCCCTCACCGTGACCCTGTACTGGGAAGCCGCCTCGACCATCAACGAGCCGCTGATGGCCTTCGTGCATCTCTGGGAGCCCGGGGCGGCGACGGCCTACGCCCAGCACGACAGCGAGCCGCGCAATGGCTGGTTCCCCACCCCGCTCTGGCAACCAGGGGACATCGTCCCCGACACGCACGTCCTCACCGTCCCGGCGACGCTCCCCCCCGGCGACTATCATCTGTGGGCGGGATTGTATCGCGCCGCCGATGGGACGCGCCTCCCCGCCTCGGAGGACGGGGCCCCACTTCCTAATGCCCTGGTTCCCCTGGGGAGCGTTCGGGTTCGCGCCGGAGGATGACGTCCACCAAGGCCCTGCGACCTTTTTGGCCCTCTTACGTAATGGATAAAGCAAACGTAGCACGTTGAAATCTTGTGTAGATCCTGATCTGGCTACGCGAAAGAGGAGGTGGATGATGATTGACACAACGACAGTTCCGTGGTTTTTATGGCCCTTTGCCGTGCTCTGGAATCTGGTGTGCGGGATTTTGAAGCTGACCGGCCGGCTGGTCACAGCGGTGCTAGGCGTGGTGCTGCTGGTCGTGGGAGTGCTTCTGAGCCTCACCATCATCGGCGCGATTGCGGGCATCCCCCTCGCCATTCTGGGGGTAATGCTCATGATCCGCGCGGTCTTCTAACAAAACACCGTCGTGATGGGAATTTCACCCACCACGACGGTGTTGTTTCCGGCCAGATGTCAGACGCTATCAGCCCTCGAGAAAGACCAGTTTGCCCTCGCGTACCTCCACGGTGACGTGCGCTCCCTCACCGAAGCGACCTTCCAACACCGCCAACGCCAGCGGATCTTGCAGCTCGCGCTGAATGGCGCGCTTGAGCGGGCGGGCGCCATACACGGGATCATACCCCACGTCCGCCAGGTAATTGCGCGCCGCCTCGGTCAAGGTCACCTCGATATGCCGCTCGGCCAACAGAGCCTGCAAATGCCGCACTTGAATGTCCACGATCTGCGCCAGGTCTTCGCGAGTGAGATTGCGGAAGAGAATCACCGCGTCAATCCGGTTCAGGAACTCCGGGCGGAACGCCTGATCCAGCTCCGCCAGCACCTGCGAACGGGCCGCTTCCACCCCCAGCTCTTTGATCCACCGGCTGCCCACGTTGCTGGTCAAAATGACGATGGTATTCTTGAAGTCCACCGTACGGCCATGCCCATCGGTGAGACGTCCATCATCCAGCAACTGCAACAGCACGTTGAAGACCTCGGGATGCGCCTTCTCGATCTCATCCAACAATAGCACGCTGTAAGGGCGACGCCGCACCGCCTCGGTCAACTGCCCGCCTTCCTCATAGCCGACATATCCCGGCGGCGCACCGATGAGCCGCGAGACGGTGTGCTTCTCCTGATACTCGCTCATGTCAATGCGAATGAGCGCGTCCTCAGTGTCAAACAGGAATTCGGCCAGGGCCCGGGCCAGCTCCGTCTTCCCCACACCCGTCGGCCCCAGGAACAGGAACGAGCCGATAGGACGGTTGGGATCCTGCAAGCCGGCGCGCGAACGTCGCACGGCGTTGGACACGGCAGCGACGGCCTCGTCCTGTCCCACCACGCGCCGATGGAGCTCCTCCTCCATGCGGAGCAGCTTGGCGCGTTCGCCCTCCAGCAGTCGGGAGACCGGAATCCCCGTCCACTCCGAGACCACGCGCGCGATTTCCTCCGGGCTGACCTCCAGGCGCAGAAGGGGACGATCCCCCTGCACTTTCCGCAGCTGTTCCTGCAGCTCCTCCTGTTGCTGCTGCAATTCCAGAGCTTTGCCATAGCGCAGCCGCGCCGCCCGCTCCAGGTCAAAGGCCCGCTCCGCCTGTTCAATCTCAACCTTGAGCGCCTCCATCGCCTGCTGCGTGGCCTGCAATTTTTGGATCAACGATTTCTCCTGCTCCCACCGCGAACGCAACGCGCGCTCACGCTCCCGCAAGTCTGCCAGCTCCTGCTCTAGTTTCTGCAGACGCTGGCGGCTGGCTTCATCTTTTTCCTTCCGCAACGCCTCGCGCTCGATTTCCAGCTGCATGATGCGGCGATCACACTCGTCCAGATCTTCCGGCTTAGAATCAATCTCCATTTTCAGCCGCGCCGCGGCCTCGTCTATCAGGTCAATGGCCTTGTCGGGCAGCTGCCGGTCGGTGATGTAGCGCCGGCTCAGCGAGGCCGCCGCGATGAGCGCTGCGTCCTGAATGCGGACGCCGTGATGCGCCTCGTAGCGCTCCTTGAGGCCGCGCAGGATGCTGACGGTGTCTTCTACCGACGGCTCGTCCACATAGACCGGCTGAAAACGTCGCTCCAACGCCGCGTCTTTCTCGATGTACTGGCGATACTCATCCAGCGTCGTCGCGCCGATGGTGTGCAGCTCGCCGCGCGCCAGCATGGGCTTGAGGATGTTGCCGGCATCCATCGCGCCCTCCGCCTTGCCCGCGCCAACGACGGTATGCAGCTCATCAATGAACAGCAAAATTTTCCCTTCCGAGCGCCCTACCTCGTTGAGCACCGCCTTGAGGCGCTCCTCGAACTCGCCGCGATACTTGGCGCCGGCAATGAGCGCGCCCATGTCCAGCTGGAAGATGCGCTTGTCCTTCAGGCTTTCGGGGACGTCGCCCCGCACAATGCGCTGCGCCAACCCCTCGACAATGGCAGTCTTCCCCACGCCGGCCTCGCCTACCAGCACGGGATTATTCTTCGTGCGGCGGGAGAGAATCTGCATCACGCGCCGGATTTCATCGTCGCGGCCAATCACCGGGTCGAGCTTGCCCTGCTGCGCCAACACCGTCAGGTCGCGCCCGTAGCGCTCCAACGCCGAGTAGGTCCCTTCGGGGGTCGGCGTCGTGACGCGCTGTCCGCCGCGAATTCCCTGGAGAGCACGCAACACCGCATCACGGGTGACGCCAAAGGTCGCCAGGAAACGGGAAAGGTCGCCCGTGTTCGTGTCCGCCATCGCCAGCAGCAGATGCTCGGTGCTCACGTAGTCATCATGCAAGCTGTCGGCTTCACGCTCGGCCGCCTGCAACAGGCGCGCGGTTGCCGGCGAGAGTCCCACCTGCGCGGCGCCCCCCTGCGTCCGCGGCCGGCGCGACAGCACCTGCCGCACATCCCCGGCGAGACGTTGCGGATCGCCGCCGAGCCGCAGGATCACCTGCGGGACCACCCCGTCCGCCTGCTCCAGCAAAGCCAACAACAGATGTTCGGGCTCAATCTGCGGATGCCCGTGTTCAACCGTTAACCCTTGCGCCCGCAGCAGCGCCTCTTGAGCTTTTTCTGTATAACGATTCAGGTCCATAAGTTCACCTCACGTATGATTTTGCCCTATCTTAGCACGACAATGTTAGAATTGCATTAGAAAATGCGCTGAAAGTGAAGGCCGTTTTTTGACGACGACGCCAATCGGTCGTATAATCGTAAATGATTCGGCGTCGCACTTATGAGGAGGAGGCATTATGACAGAACAGCTTCGCATCACCCCTGTGGAAACGGCAGCAGACATCAAGACCTTCATCTATTTTCAGTGGGAAGTCTACAAAAACGACCCGCTGTGGGTCCCGCCGCTGCTTTCGGAGCGCTTCGAGATCATGGATCCGCAGCGCCATCCCTTTTATGAACACGCAAACGTGAAGTCTTTTCTCGCCTGGCGTGGCGACAAGGTGGTCGGGCGCATCTCGGCGATTGTCAATCACCGTCACAATGAGATCTGGAACGACAAGGTGGGCTTCTTTGGGATGTATGAGGTGCTCGAGGATCCCGAAGCTTCCCAGGCGCTGTTGGAGACCGCGGAGGAATCCCTCCGGGCGCAGGGGATGACTACCTCGCGAGGTCCGGCCAACTTCTCCACCAATGAAGAGGTCGGCCTGCTGGTAGACGGCTGGAATGGCCCGCCAGTGGTGATGATGACCTACAATCCGCGCTATTACGTGGACTACATCGAAGCCGCCGGCTACGCCAAAGCCATGGACCTGTATGCCTACACCTTCGATCTCACGACGATGAAGGAGGACGGCACCGGCATCAACCCCAAGCTGCTCCGCGTCGCCGAGCGCGTCCGCGACCGGCTGAACATCACGATCCGCCCCATCAACATGCACAAGTTCGAAGAAGAGAAACAGAAGGTCAAGAAGGTCTACAACGCCGCCTGGGCCAAAAACTGGGGGTTTGTGCCCTTGACAGAACGCGAGTTGGAGCACCTCGGCGAAGCCCTGAAAGTGCTCCTCGATCCCAAGACAGTCTTTTTCGCCGAAAGAGATGGGGAGCCGATCGCCTTCATGTTGCCGTTCATTGATCTGTGCCAGCCCTTACTCAAGGCCTATCCCCGTCCCGGCGAACCGGAATGGTGGACGACGGTGAAGCTGGCCTACTGGTGGAAAGTCCGCCACTGCATCACCACCATCCGCGCCGCCGTCGGCGGAATCGTCGAGGAGTACCGGGGCCAGGGCGTGGATGCCCTGCTGTTCCTGGAAACGCTCAAGGCGGGGATTCGACAGGGCTACAAGCGCTGTGAGATCTCCTGGGTGCTGGAATCGAACCTCCCGATGCGGCAGACCGCGGCCAACTTCAACGGCGAGCTCTATCGGACCTATCGCATGTACGACAAAGCGCTGTAAAACTCCGCCCAAAACGCCGCAGGGAGGCTCTCCCTGCGGCGTCATCTCAAAATCAGGCCGGACACTAAACCGTCCGACCCGCTCCCCCTGGCCGAAACTCAATATTTGCGCACGATGGCGCGATACGCCGCCGGCTGGCGCGCTGAGATGATCTGCGATTCCTCCCGCCGCCGCCGAATTTCATCCAGGTCCAGGCGGGCGACCACGTATCCCTCCGTCGGGCCGGCCTCGCCTTCCTCGGGAGGCGCGATAGTCCCCAGCATCTCGCCGCGCGGCCCCAAAATCGCCGATTCCCCGCCGAAAGTATAGGAAGGCTCCTGTCCAATGCGGTTCGCGGCGGCCAGGAAGACCTCGTTCTCATAAGCGCGGGCGACGAGCAGCGTGCGCCAGATCGCCGCCTGGCGGGCTTCCCACGCCGCGGGCAGCAACAACACCTCGGCGCCATCCAGCACCAGATTTCGGGCGACCTCCGGGAACACCAGGTCCCAGCCGAGCAGGATGCCGATCACGCCGAACTCAGTTTCCACCGGCGCCAGCCGATAGCCGGGGCGGAAGACCAGCCGCTCCTCGGCGGGCAAATGCAATTTGCGGTATTCCCCCGCCGGCGCGCCATCGGGGCCGATGAGCACGGCGCTGTTGTAAATCACGCTTTCCACCTTCTCCTTGGTCGCCATCCCCACCAGCACGTAGACGCCAAACTCGCTGGCGTGTTGCCCCAGGATGTTGGAAGCCGCGCCGGGCACGCGCTGCGCCATCTGCGCGAAGCGCTGCCCGCCCTCATAGCCGGTGACCGAGAGCTCCGGGAAGACGATGATGTCCACCGGCTGCGCCGTAGCAATGATGCGAATCCAATCCGCCATCCTGGCGATGTTGGCTTCCATCTTGCCCAATTCCGGGGCCATCTGCACGACAGCGATGTTCAATTCACGCATATTCCCACCTCGACAAGCAGTTTGACAAGCAGGTTATTGAAATCAAGCCAAGAGAAGGCCATCCTCACCGCTTACGGCGCGCCATGAAATGCAACACACCGTAAATCTCGGCGGGCAGCGGCGAATCCAGAGCCATCATCGCGCCGGTAAGCGGATGCTGAAACGTCAATTCAGACAGGTGCAAGTACAGGCGGGTCACCCAATCCGGCTGCCGCTGCGAACCGTACAGCCGGTCCCCCACGACGGGATACCCATACCACGCCAGGTGCACGCGGACTTGATGTAAGCGCGCCGACTCGGGCACGACCTCCAGCAGGGTGTAGTAACGCCCCTCATCCCGGTAGTGATGCACGGCCCGATAGTGTGTCCGCGCAGCCCGTCCCTCGCGCATCACGCTGGCCTGCTCCCGCTCATGCTTGAGGTTTCCGATCGGCGCCTCGATCTCGCCAGTCTCGGTCAGACGGCCCTCGACCAGCGCCATGTATGATCCCACGAGCCGCTGACGGGTGGCCTCGCGCTTGAGGACGCGATAGACCTCCTCCGTGCGCGCCGCCACCACCAGACCAGAGCACTCCGCGTCGAGGCGCTGCAGAATGCCGGCGCGCTCGACGCCGCCGACATGCCACAGGTCGGGATAGGCCTGCCCCAACAGCGTCGCCAGCGTCACTTCCCCGCCGCGACGGGTGGCATTCGTGGGCATGCCCGCCGGTTTGTCCGCCACCACGATAGACGCATCCTCGTAGACGACGTCCAAACCGTAGGATGCGGCCTCTGACGCAGGCAAGCTTTCCTCCAGGGGCGGGGCCGCAACTTCCACACGATCGCCCGCCTGCACGTACTGCCCGGCCTTGAGGGCCAGCTCGCCGTTGATGCGAACGCCGCCCTGCTGCACGAGCTCCCGCAAAGCCCGTCGTCCCAGTTCCGGCCATTGCTGAACCAGGATCAGGTCCAGACGTTGCGATTCTTCAGCTGTCAGGATTTTCGGCTCGGTTGACATGGGCAGCGCGCCTCTCTTGAACCCAAACTACCACCAACAATAAGCCCACGCCGATGACAATGCTGGCGTCGGCGAGGTTGAAAACTGCAAACGAACGGAAAGGCCAGAAGTTCAAATCAATGAAATCTACCACGTACCCATAGATCAGCCGATCTATGAGGTTACCGGTCGCGCCGCCGACCATGAAGCCCAGCGCCACATGGGTAAACCAATCGTGGGGATCGAGGCTGCGGGAGAAAAAGATGATCGCGACAATCACTCCCGCAGAAAGGATCTTGAAGATATCTCCGAACTGTGGGAACATCCCAAAAGCAACGCCGGTGTTAGGCAGGCGGGTGAAAGATGCAATGGGAGCCAGCCAGGGAAAAACATCCGCAGGCACATACTCCGTGAGATGCGCCAACACCCATGCCTTGGACAGGCGATCCGCAAGGATGATGATGGCCGCCAGTCCCCACAACACCAGGCGACTCGGATACAGTCGCCAACGCCTCATCGTTTGCCTTCGAGGCGAGTCTGGCAGGTGACGCAATAGCGGGCGGAGGGCAAGGCCTCCAGGCGGGGGATGTCAATCAGCGCGCCGCAGGATTCGCAGATGCCGTAAGTGGCGTCCTCGAATTTCTGGAGCGCGTGCTGCACATCTTCGTAGGAACGGCGGAGCTGTTGCAGCACGGAGACATTGCGCGCCTGCTCGAAAACCTCGCTTGCCGCGTCGGCGATGTGATTGCTGTAACCTACCCCATCCTCACGAACTTCGCTATGGATGCTTTCCAACTGACTCCGCAGCTCACCTTCTTGCTTAAGAAGCAGCTGCTGCAATTCAGCGTATGTCAACGACATGGTCAATACACCCCTCAATCCAGGTAGTAGTCCGAACTTGCTGTGCCAGTTAGATTTTACCGTGCTTCCCCAAAAAGACAAGGACGCGCCCCTCCGCGAAACGCCGCCGGCCGCAGGCTCCCGGCTCGACACGCCTTGTAATCACTCTGTAACCGCATCGGAATTCACAAATCCCCCAATGGCCTTAGAATAAAAATAGGGTCATGAATCCCCACCCGCCACAAATGACTCTGTTGTCAGGTGTATCGTGCCATAACAAGCAAAAAGGAGGTCGAGTATGCGCAAGAAATTGCTGCTGGTGCTCGCATTGGTGATAGTGCTGAGCACGCTTCCGGCGGCAGCGCTGGCTGCCGGGTGGAGTATCCAGGGGTATCACGTCGTCCGCCCCGGCGAGAGCCTGTACGCCATCGGTCGCGCCTATGCCACACGCCCCGAAGTCATCGCCGCGGCCAACGGCATCGCCAACCCCAATCGCCTGTGGGTCGGACAACGTCTGGCGATCCCCGTCGCGCCGTGGAGTCCCATCCCGCCGGGGCCGGTGGCGGTGCGACAGTTT
>JAGPHL010000021.1 GCA_018055515.1 Anaerolineae bacterium | reverse complement strand
GCTCCTTCGTCCCTGGTGGCCCTGGCAACAACGTCAAGCGTGTTCGCATCAGTCAGCTCCGCCGCGGGTAGGATTGTCGCATCGGGACTCTTTAGCCTTCTTGAGAGGGAGATAATGGCGAGTAGGTGTGGACTGTTCCCCACTTTTGGGGCGGACAACGGTAGTAATCCCCATTCTGGCGCTAAAAAAATGCCCCTCGTGCGGCAGCTTTAAGCCGTAGCACTGGTCAGGGAACGCTTTGCATTTATAATTATAGAGGCAAGCATACGTAAAGTCAATAGGCAGCTACGATCACTCTCTGGGGAGTTGACGTATTCCCCCGACACCACATCACCGAGGATGGGAAATGTGAGTCGTGAGTGGTGAGTGGTGAGTCGTAATCAAAGGCTACGACAGCTCTCTACTCACATCTCACTGCTCTCTATTTTCAGAAGAGGACGCACAAAGATTCCGTGGCGTGCTTGACAGCTCCGCCCCGGCATACATTGTGGCCGCGAGCCACCCTGAAGTAATCTGGAGGTGCGCAGATGACTCTTGCCTTCGTCGTCTTGATTTTGCTCAGCGCTGCCCTGGAATTGTGGGGGGAATCTCGCCCCGCGCGGACGTGGGTCTACGTCTTCAAGCCGCTCACAACGCTGCTGATCCTGGGGCTTGCGGTCTATCGCGGCGCGACGGCCGGCTTCGAGCCTTCGGCGCTCTGGATCGCGGTGGGGCTCGTGTTCTCCCTGGCGGGAGACGTCTTCCTCATGCTCCCCGACGACCGTTTCATTCCGGGCCTGCTCAGTTTTTTCGTCGCCCACCTGTGCTACATCGCCGCTTTCACGGCGGGACGGGGATTTGGCCTCACTCCCTGGCTGCTGCTGGCCTTTGTCGCCTGCGGAGCGATCGTGTATCGCCTCCTCTGGCCCGGCTTGCAGGACCTGCGCTGGCCCGTCTTGGGATACCTCCTGGGGATCCTGACTATGGGCTGGCAGGCGTGGGAACGCTATCTGGCGCTCGGCGGCCCCCTGGCGCTGGCTGCCGCCATCGGGGCGTCATGCTTCATCCTCTCCGACGCGACCCTGGCATGGCAGCGTTTCCGGCGGGACTTCGTCGGCGCCCCGTTCCTGGTGATGCTGACCTACTACCTCGCCCAGCTGCTCATCGCGCTTTCCGTGGGGGCCTGAGGGCGTGGAAAAATAAGCAGCGGGCCGTGTCTCCACGGCCCGCTGCATGCCCTCAACGGGATTTGAACCCATGTACCAGGCTTGAAAGGCCTGTGTCCTGACCAGACTAGACGATGAGGGCGAGGCTCACAGATTGTAACATAAAGGAAGCAGCTGTCAAGCACTCGCAGCCCAAAAGTTGACAGGCGACAGCGATTATGTTACTATACCGTTACCTGCGTCCTGAGCGCAAGGAGATATGGGACGCAGATTCACGCAGACAATGAAGATGAATCATGTTCTCGTGGCACACCACCGAACATGCAAATGATGTGGGCACCTGGTCATCTGCGCGCGTGGGCACGGATTTTATTTTCCGAGGAGCAAATCGGAGCATGGAAAAATTACAAATTATCCCCCTGGGCGGCCTGGGGGAAGTCGGCAAGAATATGCTGATACTGGAGTATGGCCGCAACATTTTGGTGCTGGACGTGGGGTTGATGTTCCCGGAGACTACCATGCCGGGCGTAGATTTCATCATCCCCGATTACGACTACCTCCGTGATAAGGCCGACCGCATTCGCGGTGTGGTGATCACGCACGGGCATGAGGATCACATCGGGGCGCTCCCGTATTTCCTCCGGGAATTCAACGTGCCCGTCTATGCCACCCAGCTCACCCGCGGCCTGATCGAGGTGAAGCTCAGCAGCAGCCTCCGCAAACAGGCGACCCTCCACACGATGGCCCCCGGTGACGTGATTCACCTGGGACCTTTTACCGTGGAACCCTATCACGTCTGCCACAGCATCCCCGACGCGGTGGGGGTGGGCATCGAGACACCGGTAGGATTGGTCGTCCATAGCGGCGATTTCAAGCTGGATCCCACGCCGGTGGACGGCCTGCCCACCGAAATCGCCAGGTTGGCGGACTTCAACCGTCGCGGTGTGCTGGCGCTGCTCTCCGACAGCACCAATGCGGATCACGCCGGCACGACCCCTTCAGAGATGACGCTCACCCGCGCCCTGGAGGACGTCTTCCAGCAGGCGAAGGGGCGCATCATCGTGGCGACTTTCGCCTCACTCATCTCACGCCTGCAGCAGGTGACCGAGGTCGCGCGCAAGTACGGGCGCAAAGTGGCCGTGGCGGGCACCTCGATGGCGGCGAACATCAAAATGGCGCAACGGCTGGGCTATCTGGACCTCCCCCCTGACCTGTTCCTCTCCTTGCAGGACATCCAACGCCTGCCGCCGCATCAGGTGACAATCCTGGCGACCGGTTCGCAGGGCGAGCCGCAATCCATCCTCGGACGTCTGGCGTTCGGGCGACATCCCTCCCTGCGGATCACGCACGGCGACACCGTGGTGCTGTCCTCCCACACCATCCCCGGCAACGAGGAGACCGTGCATGGCGTCATCAACCGCCTCTTCCAGAAGGGCGCCAACGTCTTCTATCATCCGGTGGCGCCCGTACACGTCTCGGGACACGCGAGCCAGGAAGAGCAGAAAGCGCTGCTGAACATTCTGCAGCCCAAATTCTTCGTCCCCGTTCACGGCGAGCTGCGGCATTTGCATCAACACGCCGTTTTGGCGCAACAGGTGGGGATTCCTCGGGAGCGCATCGCTGTGGTGGAAAACGGCTATGTGCTGCGCTTCACCAAAGACAGCATGGAGATCGGGGAACGCATCCCCGGCGGCTACGTCTTCGTGGATGGCGTGCTCGTGGGGCCGGTCGTGGATCAAAGCGTCCTGCAGGAGCGCGAATCCCTGGCGCTGGCGGGGGTGTGCAGCATCGTCTTCCGCTACAACCAGCGACAGGGGAAGCTGATAGGCGACCCTGAGATCACCCTGCGCGGTTTCGTGAACCTGCGGGTGGCCCAGGAATTGCTCGAGGAGGCGCGGCAGGTCGTGCGCACCGCGCTCAATGCCGTTCAGCCCGGCGCGAACGTCAAAGTCGCCGAGCAGGCGGTGGAAAAAGCCGTCTCCGATTTCTTCTTCCAGAAAGCGCGCAGCCGCCCGGTGATGTTGGTCACGGGCGTGGCGTTGATGTGAGCTCGCTGGCGCTCGCGGCGCGCTGAACATCCGGCAGGCCATGGCGCACATCCTGATCGCCTACAAGCAATTTCCTGCCCCTGGGGTGGGGCACGCCGGCGGCGAATCCGTCTACCGCCTCATGGAGCTGCTCCATCAGCGCGGACATCGCCTCACCCTCGTGGCGCGGATTCAGGAGGCCGAGCGTCCCCTCTTGCCCACAACCGCGGCGCTCTGCGATCGGGTAGTGACCGTCCCCCATCATCGCTCGCTGCCCGGCCCGCGTCCGCTGGCGTTGCTGCGCAGCTACCTGGCCTTGCGTCACGCCACGCAACGCACCCTCCGCGACGTGCGCCCCGACGTCCTCCACATCGAATTCGCGCAGACGGGAGCCGTCGTCTTGGGCTTGCGCGGCGCGCCCACTTCGATCCGCGCCCACGACGTGAATTGGTTCCTCATGGAACAGCAGGCGGCGCGACAACGCGGTCCCGCGCGCTGGCGCAGTCGTGGGCTGCGCGCTGTGTTCCTCGCCCTGGAGCCCCGGCTCTACCGCCGCTTTGACCTGGTCGCCGCCATCTCCGAAGGCGACCGTCGCCTGTTGGCCGCGCGCTGTGCGCCGCAACCCGTGCTGCTGTTGCCGCTCGCGCCGGCGTTTCATCCGGCTGCGGACGCGCCGGCGGCAGTTCCCCGCGGCGCGAACGTCCTCTTTGTCGGGGCGATGTCGCGCGCTTACAACAGCGAGGCGGTATTGTGGTTCCTCGACGCCATCTGGCCCGCCGTCGCGCAGGCCGCGCCTGAGGCGCGTTTCTACATCGTGGGAGCCGATCCGCCCGCAAGCGTGCGCGCCCGGCACGATGGACAGCGCGTCTTCGTCGTCGGCTTTGTCCCCGATCTGGCGCCCTGGTATCAGGCGGCGGATGTGGTCGTCGCGCCGTTGCAGGTGGCAGGGGGGCTGCTGCAGAAAGTGGTGGACGCCATGGGGATGGGAATTCCGGTGGTCGCGACGACGGTCAGTAATCACGGCTTGGGCGCCACTCCCGGCGAACACCTGCTCATCGCGGACGCGCCAGGACCCTTTGCGGAGGCCGTGATCCGCCTGCTGCGCTGCCCGGAGGAGCGCGAGCGCCTGGGGCAGGCCGGGCAGCGCTTTGTGACGGCCCATTACGATCCCGAGGTGCTCGTCCCGCAGTGGGAGGCGGCGTTGTTGCAGCTCCTGGACGCCAGAAACGAGAAAGCCTCGCCGCTCCAGGGGGAAATGCGCCATCGAGAATAGAAGTCAGTGAGCCGTGAACAGAGAGCCGTTACAGTCTCGGGTCGTTGCTGCCATCTCACGGTACGTTCACACGTTATTTTCATTCGTGTGCTGGCGCAGGGCATCTCCATTACAGACGCTGTTCATGGTATAATGGCCCATAGGGGATTGCGACGCGGGGGACCAGATCTCAATGTAGTTTTCGCAACCCCTCGCTAAGCGCAGGGACGCTTTCTTGATCTCAAGCATTTCTAAGGCCGAAAGAGTTTGATACGATGTCACGCAAAGCGACTATGATTCGCAAAAAAAACCGTGCGCCGGCGGTCATGACGGGCGTGTTGGTGGTCATTTTCGCTATCATCATCCTCGTGGGGGGGACGCTGTTGCTTTCAGTCGGCCGCAGCCTGCTCTCCGATTCGGGAATCGTGCCCGGCCTGAGCGCCTCGAAGGGTGCTGACAGCCCCAATGTCGAGCGGCGGCTGGGACAGGTGATCCCCGGCTGGAAGGGGACGGAGCGGGTGAACCTGCTGCTCCTGGGGGTGGACGAACGTCCGCAGGAAAACGGCATGGCGCGCACCGACACGATGATGGTGCTCACGCTCGATCCGACGACGCTGCAGGCAGGGGTGCTTTCCATCCCCCGCGACCTGTGGGTGCCGATTCCGGGCTACAATCAGGGGCGCATCAACACGGCGCACCGGCTGGGGGAGCTGTACAACTATCCCGGCGGTGGCCCCGCCCTGGCGCGGGAAACCGTCGAGTACAACCTGGGCATTCCCATCCAATATTACGTGCGCCTCAACTTCCAGGGCTTTGTGGATCTGATAGACCTCATCGGCGGGATTGACGTCTACGTGGCGGAGCCGATCAACGATCCCCTTTACCCGGACAATAACTACGGCTACGATCCGCTCTACATTCCGGCGGGACAGCAGCATTTCGATGGCGCCATGGCGCTGAAATATGCCCGCACCCGCCACGATAGCAACGACTTCGAGCGGGCGCGTCGTCAACAGCAGGTGTTGCTGGCAGTCCTGGAGCGGGTCAGCAGCCTCAACCTGCTGCCGCAGCTCGCCCCAAGGCTTGGCGAGCTCTACACCCTCATGGATCAGTCCGTGAGCACGGACCTGACCCTCGATGAGGTGCTCGCTCTGGCCGGGCTGGCGATCAAAGTGGATCGTACCCAGATCCGCTTTGCAGTCATTGATAGCACCTGCACGGAGAACTACATCACCCCCGAAGGCGCCCAGGTGCTGATCCCCCTGCGCGATCGGATCCGCGAGGTGCGCGATTACGTCTTTGGGGGCGCCGAACTTGCGTCACAGACCGTGGAGCAAGAAAACGCGACCATCGGCGTGCTGAACGGCACCGGGCGCGCCGGGCTGGCGGCGAGCACGACGGACTACCTCAAGGAGCAGGGGGTGGCTGTGGCGGCTTTCGGGAACGCCGACCGCGCGGACTACGCGACCACGATGATCATTCTCAATCGTCCCAAACCGGCGACGGCGGCGCGTCTGGCGACCCTGTTGGGCCTGCCGCAGAGCGCCATCGTCACGGCCTCGAACGTCGCGGCCGCGCAAGACATCACCCTCATTTTGGGCGCCGATTACCCCGGCCCGCCAACATCCCCTTGAGCAGCGAACGCGCCCTCGCGTCCGGGAACCTTTGGGGTTCGCCGGACGTTTGATGTTGTATAACGGATTGGTACCTGTGGTATAATCGAGGCTTGTGATGGCACAACAGGATGCTGCGCAGACCAAGACTTTCAAGACGCTGATGCGGCTGGGGCTGGTGTTGATCTATGTGATCGTCACCGGCACGGCGGCAGTGGTGACATTTTTCCGCGTGCGGGAGATGGCGGCGGCTTCGGAATTGCTGCCAGATTTCACGGCCTCGGAGAAGCAACCCCCGAGTGAGAATGTCGTCTTCCCGGAGGGGCAATCCCTGCCCAAATGGACCGGCACAGAGCGCATCACCGTGTTGCTGTTGGGCATTGACGAGCGCGCCCAGTGGGATGAACCCGCCTGGCGCACCGACACCATGATGGTCCTCACACTCGACCCCGTCACTTTGGAGGCGGGAGTGCTTTCTATTCCGCGCGATTTGTGGGTCGAGATCCCCACTTCCGGCTACGGGCGCATCAACACGGCACACTACCTGGGGGATCTCTATGATTATCCCGGCGGGGGGCCGGCGCTGGCGGCATTGACGGTTGAGCGCAACCTGGGGATTCACATTGATTACTACGTGCGCATCAACTTTGAGGCGTTCGTGACCTTCGTGGATGAGATCGGCGGCATTGACATCGAAGTACCGGAGACGATTGACGACCCCCTCTATCCCGACAACAACTACGGCTATGACCCGCTCTACATCGAGGCCGGTCGGCATCATTTCTATGGCGACATGGCGCTCAAATACGCGCGCACTCGTCATAGCGGCAACGGCGATTTCGACCGCGCCCGGCGCCAGCAGCAAGTCATCCAGGCCGTATTAGACCGGGTGAGCCGGCCTGAGGTGCTGGCGCAGCTGCTCGCCAAAGCGCCGGAGCTGTATGCGAAGGTGGAAAGCTCGCTTGCGACCAGCCTCAAGTTTGACCAGCTGCTGGCGCTTGCCGGGTTGGCGCGGGAAGTGGACCCCGACAACATCCGTTTTGCCGTCATTGATGAGAGCAGCACGCTGCCCTGGGAGACGCCGGAGGGCTGGCAGGTCCTCGTCCCGATTCACGATCGCATTCGGGAGCGCCGCGACTTCGTGTTTTGGATCGGCCCGGCGGTAGAGGATAACGGCGCTGCTGAGGAGGGCGCGACCCTCCTGGTGCTGAACGGCACGCAGCGCGAGGGTCTGGCTTACGCGACGGCGGAGTACCTCAAGGAGAACCGGGTTCCCGTGGCCACCTACAGCAACGCCGACCGGCAGGACTATGAAAGCAGCCTGGTCATTATGAACCGCAGCTTACCTCAAACGGCGCAACGGCTGCTCGCCCTGCTGCAGCTCCCCGACTCCGCCCTGGTGCAGGGAGACAATCCTACCGCGGAATACGACATCGTCATCATCCTGGGGCGCGACTACGCTGAGCCATAGGGTTGAAGTTTCCCTGAGCGTGTAGTCTTCTCCGTCTGCCGTTTTCCCTCAGATTGCCAGCGGTGCTCTGGCGCTATAGGCCAATTCCCCAACTATACAGCAGCCATAGGCCCGCGAAATACCCCACTATCAGCAGCAAGGCGTCAATTTCCACTATCCAGATGCGATGTGCCAGGCGCGCTTGATTGCCGATGAGGCCCAGACAGGTGAGCAGCAGCCCCAGCAACCCCACCAGCGCGAAGTCCGGATCAATCATACCAAGAAGTCGCTCCCCCGTGTAGAACACGTCGGTAAAACCGAGGGCGAACATGTTGAAGATGTTGCTGCCGAAGAGGTTACCCAGCGCCATGTCATAGGCGCCCAGGCGCGCGGCGGCGATAACGGCGATCAATTCTGGCAGCGAGGTGATAAGCGCCAGGAGCGCAGTCCCCACGAAACCTGCCCCCAGCCCAGTGATCTCGGCGATCTCGGCGCTGCTTTGCACTAACCGAGGGCTTACCAGGATCAACACGGCTGCCGCCAGGACAAAGCCGATGAGGGCGTGCTTGAGGGACGGCACGCCAGGGTCCTCTGCGACTTCTGCCGTCTCTGGATTGCCGTTTGCAGGGTCATTGCAGCGGATGAGCCAGACGCTTGCGATGTAGGCTCCCATCAACAGCAGGCTATCCAGCCCGACCCAGCCGATTTTGACATCAATGTCGGCAAGGATAAAGAAAGTCGCCAGGCCGATCAGCATGGTAGCGAGGCTGGCAGTCAGGGTATGGCGCATGGCGACTCGCCGTAAGACGCGCTGTTTGTAGAAGATGAGCCCCAGCAGCCCTACCAGAGCCATGTTGAGCATGTTGCTGCCCAGCATATTGCCGGCTGCCAGGCCTATCACACCCTGCTGCAGCGAATTGATGGCCGTAAGAAACTCCGGCAGCGAAGTCGCCCCTGCCATCAACAGGACCCCGATGAACATGCCGCCGAGTTTGGTGCGATAGGCGATTGCATCCCCATACTCCGCCAGTTTGATGGAGGCCAATACCAGAATGGCAGCGCTGACAAGAAAGGTGATCCAGACCATGTGCTCTTCTCCCTTTTAGTGCGCGTGTTGTTTGGATAGCCCTCGCACCATCGAGAGTGGCCAGGCGGTCAGAATGCCGGTATTGGGCATGCTCAGATCACCGACGACCTCTTCCACAGCGCTCACACACTGTTCGACCATGGCTTCATTTTCTACAAGCGTGAACAGGGTGTAATTACCGCGTTCGGCGCGTTCGACGAGCTGTTCAAAATCGAAGCGCATCGGGATGCGGCGGTGTTTCGTCTGTCGGCGGAAAATGCCGCTGCTTTCAACGATAGTCACGCCGCTGACTCCTACCGCTTCCCAAGCTTCCAAAACGGCGTCCAGTTTGTCGGGGTTGTCGAGCACACACATCACCATGAACATGAGCGGACCTCCTCAGAGAAGAACAAAAAAGTTGCAACACTGTGACCTACTGATGATGCTCTAATGATATATGATTCTCCCAGGCCAACAAGGAGGAGTGTCCCCCTGATTCAGGAGTTAGCGCACCTCGCTGGATGAAGCACAGCAAGGCGCAGCGTCGCCGATTTGAAGTCGATCTGAAGCGGCGCTATGAGTGTTTCTCCTTGATGCCAGGCTGAACAGTGATCCGAGGCTCTCCTTCTGTCCTCTTACGGCGCAGCGCCGTCTTCACTATACACTTCCTTCGCCAGAGTGAAAGCGGCCCAGGCGTTCGGCCAGCCGGCGTAGAAGGCGGCATGGGTGATGATTTCCGCCATTTCTGCTGCCGTAACGCCGTGATTCCTGGCGTTTTCCAGGTGGTATTTCAAGGAATTGTCGAAGATGCCTTTGGTCATCAGAACCGTGACGGTCACGATGCTCCGGTCGCGGAGCGATAGCTGCTCTTCCCGCGACCAGACTTCCCCGAATAGGACATCATCGTTCAGTTCGGCAAATTTCGGCGCAAATTCGCCGAGGGCATCCCTGCCAGCAGTTTGTTTCTTCATGACGTTGCCTCCATTCACTTTTTTCCTTGCCACAGGCCTTCGTAGAGCCGCCGCAGTTGACGACCGGTGCGCTGCCAGGAGAAGGCCTGGGCGGCGCGTTCGCGGAGCCGGAGACCCAGATCGCGCCCGGCGACGGGATTGCGCAGGATGAACGCCAGCGCCCGCGCCAATGCCGTCGCATCGCCCAGCGGTTCGGCGTAAATCCCCAACTTCCCCAGATATTCCCGGCTGACCGGCGTGTCGTACACGACGGTCGGCAGCGCCATCGCCATGTAATTGAGGATCTTGCCGCTGCCTTCGGTGGCGGAAACCTTGGGGGCAACGGCGACGTCCCCCAACGCCAGATAGGCCGGCGCTTCCTCGTAGCGGGTTTTGCCGGTGAAGATCACGTCCGCGTCGGTCAGGCCGAGCTCCCGCGCCATCTGCCGGTAACGCTCGACGGCCGGAAAGCCCATGATCAGGAACGAGACGGCATAGCCGCGACGCCGCAGTTGCGCTGCAGCCTGGAGCAGCTGCGGAATGCCCTGGTAATCCGCCAGCAGCCCCAGATAGACCACGACCTGACGTCCTGCCGGCACTCCCAGAGCCGCGCGTTGGTCGGCGCGCGCGTCGGGGGCGAGGTGACCGGGGGTGAAAAAATCGAGGTTGACGCTATCCGGCAGCGGGGTCACGCCCTCCTGGCGGCCAAAATCGCGCGCGAGCACCTCGGCGCTGTGGACCGTGCTGGTGACGATGGCGTCGGGCAATTGCACGATGCGCTCTTCGAGGCGCCGCCACCAGTAGTACGCCGGGGTATCGGGCCGGATAAAATGGTGATCCACCATTTCCGCCGTCATGCTGCCCTGGAAATCGAAGACGAGGGGCACCCGCAGCAATCGCGCCAGCACACTGCCGATCAGCGCGCCCTCGTGCAGATGGCCGTGAATCAGCTGCGGGCGCCAGCGCAGCGCTTCCCCAAGCGCGCGCAGTGAGAGCAGCGCGTCGAAGGCGATTTTGTGGCGCGAGGACCCCACTTCGTAATCGGCGCGCCAGGGCGTCGGGGCGGAGCGCACGATGTCGAGGCCGGGCCAGTCGCGTCCCATGTAATAGGTAGCGATGCGCACCGCCATCCCCTGCGCGAGCAACGCCTGCGTCTCCTCCAGAATGCGGACGTGACAGCCGTAATCCAGGAAGAAGGACGTCGGTGCGATCATCAGGATGCGTTTGCGTTCGTCGCTCGGCATGTCTCAAGCATCATCCAGTTCTTGCAGGGTGCGCAGCAGCGCGTCGAAATCCGGTCCCAAAGTCTCCGCCGGGGACGGGGCGTCGTTGGCCCCTCGATGATGCTCACGGATGAGCGCAACAGCGCGCGGCGACGCTCCCGCTTGTTGGGCGAGCGCTGCCCCCCATTCCGCATGGCGCTTGCGGATGACGAAGCCTCGGGTCAGCCCATGGGGGATTTCCCCGGCTGCCCACCGCGCGGCCTGGCGCGGCAAAAACGCTTCTCCCAGGACGACCAGCACCCGATCCCAGAGGCGAGGCGGCGCGACGCTTTTACCGCAATCGTGGAGCAACGCGGCGACCTGGACATCAGCAGCGCGATGGCCGCGCGCTTCCAGCGCCTGGCAGAGGGCGATGCCGTGCTGTTGCTCGGCGCGGGACATCCGGCGGAACAGCGTCAGCAGTTCCGGCGTGAGGCGCGCTGCGGCGTATTCCAGGTCTACCGGCCAGCAGGGGGCGCGCAAGGTGCGCCAGAATTGTGAGATGCGATACCGTATCCGTCTGGCGCTCACCACAGGCCCAGTAGACCAAACAGCAAACTGTAAAGGGGTCTCACCATTGCGCCGACGAGGTCCAGGCCGATGCGGGGGAGGATGAAGAGCACGGCCAGAAGAATATAGATGGAGATCGGCTCCAGGCGCTCAATGAAATCGGCGACCGCGGGCGGCGCGATGCCAGCCAGGATGCGCGAGCCGTCGAGCGGCGGAATCGGCAGGAGATTGAACGCGATCAGGCCTACGTTGACGATGATCACTAATAAGATGACCTTAAATAACCACGCGGCCACTTGTTCGGGAAGCAGATTGAGCACTCCCAGGCGCAGGATGGCGGTGAAGAACACTGCCTGGATAAAGTTTGAGAGCGGCCCGGCCAACGCCGAGAGCGCCATCGCCAGGCGGGGATTGCGGACTTTGTACATGAGATGGGGGCTGACGCGAGCAGGGCGTCCCCAGCCAAAACCGGTCAGGAGAATCATGAGCGTGCCAAACGGATCGAGGTGCGTCATCGGGTTTAGCGTGAGCCGTCCCTCGCGCTCCGGGGTCGTGTCGCCCATCAGATGCGCGGCAAATCCATGCGCCCACTCGTGGATCGGTATCCCCAGGAGCACGACGATCAGACGCGCCAGCAATTCATCCGCTGCAGGAAGAGTGAACATGTTGTGTTGGCCCCCTTTACTTCCATAACTTCCTGGAGTATAACGCACCCTCCCGTTCAGGCAAGTCTCAGGCGCCGGCGAGGACCGGTCACGCCGGGAGCGCAAGAGCTGCGTTCCTCATCTGGGGGATCACATCCCTTGCCGGGGACGCGATGTTCATCCTTCACGGGGCTTTTTAGCGCCGGGCAGCGGGTCGGGGTAAGCTTGTCACCCTAAAACATAGAAGCCCTTCACTTGTATTAATCCTGAGTGCGGTTAGCATAGGTGGAAGATGGGAGACGATTCTCTCGTCTGATGCCACTATCTCCAAACCGGCGCAGCGTAGAGAATGCGGGCAAAAAGTGCAGCTCCTTCTACATACCTGTGCGATGTTGGCGCGAGGCCCAGGGATGCCGATGATGCAAGAAGAGGTGAGACAGATCGCTGCGCTGGCGCGATTGGCCCTCACCGATGACGAAATCGCCCTGTTCCAGGAGCAGCTCTCTGCGATCCTGGATTACGTCGCTTCGCTCCAAGAGCTCGACACACATCAGATTCCCCCGACGGCGACGGTGTTGCCCTTGCATACCGTCTTGCGCGACGACGTTCCCGGTCCCACCCTGCCTCAGGACGAGGCGTTGTTCAACGCGCCACAGGCGCAAGCCGGCTGTTTTCGGACGCCGCCGATCATCGTGAAGGAGTGAGGGTGACGTCTCCCGCCGATTTGACCATCCACGAGGCGGCGACGCTGTTGCGTGAAGACGCGCTGAGCGCCGTCGCACTCACTGAAGCCGTGATCGAACGCATCCTCGCGGTAGATAACGACGTGCGCGCTTACCTCACGCTCACGCCCGAAGCGGCGCTCGAGCAGGCCGCGCAGGCCGATGCGCTGCGGGCCGCGGGGGTGATGCTGCCGTTGCTGGGGATTCCCATCGCGCTGAAGGACAATCTCTCCACGCGCGGCGTGCCGACGTCGTGCGGCTCGCGCATCCTGGAGGGGTACGTCCCGCCCTTCGATGCGACGGTAGTCCGCCGCCTCAAGGAGGCCGGTGCGGTGCTGCCCGGCAAGACCAACCTTGACGAGTTTGCCATGGGATCCAGCACCGAAAATTCGGCCTTCTTCCCCACACGCAATCCCTGGCGGCTGGATCGTGTGCCGGGGGGATCGAGCGGCGGCAGCGCGGCGGCGGTCGCTGCCGGCGAGGCGTTGGCAGCGCTCGGCTCGGATACGGGCGGCTCGGTGCGTCAACCCGCCGCGTTGTGTGGGCTGGTGGGAATCCGCCCGACGTATGGGCGGTGTTCGCGGTATGGGCTGGTGGCTTTTGCCTCCTCGCTGGATCAGGTCGGTCCCCTCACCCGCGACGTGACCGATGCGGCGTTGCTGCTGAGCGTCGTGACGGGGCATGATCCGTGTGACAGCACGTCCCTGCCCGCCGCGCCGTTTGATTCCACGGCGGTGTTGTGGACGGATGACCTGCGCGGCGTGCGCATCGGCGTTTTGCCGATCGGGGACAGCGCCGGGGTGCAGCCCGACGTGCGGCGCGCGTTCACCGCCGCCGTAGATACGCTGGCGGGATTGGGCGCCGAAATGATGGCGGTGTCGCTGCCGCACAGCGAGATCGCGCTTCCGGCGTACTACCTGATTGCCCCCGCGGAGGCCAGCGCCAATCTGGCGCGCTTCGACGGGATACGCTATGGCTATCGCGCGGAGGCGGAGACGCTTGAGGAGCTGTATGCTCGCACTCGAGGCGAGGGTTTTGGCGCGGAAGTCAAGCGGCGCCTCATGCTGGGGACGTATGCCCTGCGCGCGGGGTATTACGACGCCTATTACCTCAAGGCGCAGCAGGCGCGCACGCTGATCCGGCAGGATTTCGAGGCGGCGTTCGCGCAGGTGGAGGTCATCATCGGCCCGACCTCGCCGGTGACGGCTTTCCCGTTGGGCGAGCGCGTGAGCGATCCGTTGCGCATGTACCTGGCGGACATCTTCACGCTGCCGCAAGCGCTCGCCGGGCTGCCGGCGCTCAGTCTGCCGTGCGGCTTTGACGCGGACGGGTTGCCCATCGGTCTCCAGCTCACAGCGCCGGCCCTGGAGGAGGGGCGGCTGCTGCGGGTGGCTTATGCCTACGAGCAGGCGACGCCCTGGCACATCCGGCGGCCCGTGAGGAGTTGAGATGTTCCTCCGGCGCACCGCCGAAAAATGTGAGGCGTGAGCCGTAAGCAGAGGCTGCGGCGACTCGCCGGTTTGGCTGGGGATGGCGTCCTCAGCGCTGAAGCGCGTTGTGGGGGAAGCTCGCCTCAACGAGCTTGACGTAGCAGCACCGGGCTTCATTCCGGGGTGACCTGAGAGCAGCCTGAAGTTCGCGGTACGGGTGTCACGCAAGTGATTTTTTTCGCTTTTTCGCTTTCTCGCTGATTCGCTGACTGCTGACCCGCTGATCTCTATTTTCGAAGGAGCTGCATCATGAAACTTGTAATTCCTATGGCTGGATTTGGGACCCGTATGCGTCCGCACACCTGGACGCGCCCCAAGCCGTTGCTTCCGCTGGCAGGGAAGCCCGTTTTGGGGCACATCCTCGACCGCTTCCGTGACTTGCCCATCGAGGAGTATATTTTCATCACCGGTTGGCTGGGTCAGCAGGTCGAGGATTACATCCACCAGAATTACGCCCTTCCAGCGCATTTCGTGGAACAGCGGGAGCTGCTCGGACAGGCCCATGCGTTATGGCTGGCCCGCGAGTATCTGCAGGGGCCGCTCTTCATGCTCTTCGTGGACACGCTCTTCGACGATGTGGACTTCGGGAATCTGGAGCAGCCCGGACTCGATGGGATCATCTTCACCAAGCGAGAGCCGGATCCCCGTCGCTTCGGCGTCGTCGAGACCGACGTGAGTGGCCGCGCGACCCGGCTCATCGAGAAGCCGGACTCGCTGGAGAACAACAACATCCTCATCGGGCTGTACTACTTTGCCGATGGCGCCTGGCTGGCGCGCGCTTGTGGGGAACTGCTGGAGAGCCATCAGCAGACCAAGGGGGAGTATTACCTGGCGGACGCGGTGACGCGGATGATCCAGCAGGGCGCGAATTTCCGTGTGCGCGAGGTGGGCGTGTGGCAGGACACCGGCAAACCGGAGACGACCTTCCTCACGCATCGCTATCTGCTGGAACACGGCTATGACAACAGCTTCGAGGCGTTGCGCCCCGGCGTGGCCCTGATCCCGCCGGTATACGTCCATCCCAAGGCGGTGATCGAGAACTCCGTCATCGGGCCTTACGTCTCCGTTCACGCGGGAGCGCAGGTGCGCCATTGCATTCTGCGCGACACCGTGGTGGATGAGGGCGCGGAACTGGAGGGCGTGTTGCTGGAAGAATCGCTGGTGGGACGGTGGACCAAGACGACCGGCTACTTCCGCAAGCTGAACCTGGGCGACTCTTCCACGGAGGAATGATCGCGCCGGAAGTGGGGTCAACGGGGACACGTGCGAACGTGGGCACGTGGGCACCTGAGCACCTGAGCACGGCTTCTATTTTCTGAGAAGATCACTTACGGATTACGGATTACGCATTACGCATTATGCATTTCTTGAGGAGAACCGGACATGAACTATCAGCATTTTACGTCTCGGCTCGTGCAGAGCATTCCCCCTTCGGGGATCCGGCGCTTTTTTGACATCGCCGCGACGATGGAGGACGTCATCAGCCTGGGGATCGGGGAGCCGGACTTTGACACGCCGACGCCGATCATCCAGGCGGGGATAGAGGCGTTGCAGCGCGGCGCCACGCACTACACTTCCAACTCCGGCTTGATGGAGCTGCGCCGTGCCATCGCCGAGCACATGGATCGGCGTTACGGGCAGACCTACAATCCCGCGAGCGAAATCCTGGTCACGGTGGGGGTCTCCGAGGCGTTGTATCTGGCCATGGTCGCGCTGCTCGATGCCGGCGATGAGATCATCATCCCCGAGCCGTGCTTCGTCTCTTATGCGCCAACGGCGATCATGGTGGGGGCCGTGCCGGTGATGGTGCCAACCAGCGCCGCCGACGGCTTTCAGGTGACCGCCGCCGACATCGCCGCTCACATCACGCCCAAGACGAAGTGCCTTTTCGTCGCCTCGCCCAATAATCCTACCGGCACCGTCCTCAGCCGCGAGCGGCTCAATGAGATCGCGGCCCTCGCCAAGAAGCACGATCTGGTCGTCATCTCCGATGAAATCTACGATCGGTTGGTCTACGGCGTCGAGCACACCTGCTTTGCCAGCCTCCCCGGCATGTATCAGCGCACCGTGGTGTTGCAGGGCTTCTCCAAGGCCTATGCGATGACCGGCTGGCGTGTGGGGTACATCGTCGGGCCGGGCGAGTTGATCGAGCCGATGCGCAAGGTCCATCAGTACCTCATCATGTCCGCTCCCACCGCGTCGCAGTGGGCCGCGTTGAAGGCGCTGGAGGTGGGCGAGCAGTTCGTCGAGGAGATGCGCGCGGAGTACGACCGGCGGCGGAAGCTCATCGTCACGGGGCTGAATTCGCTGGGGCTGGATTGCGTGGAGCCTCAGGGAGCGTTCTATGCCTTCCCCTGCATCACCCGGACGGGCATGGATGACAACACCTTCGCTGAGAAACTGCTGGAAGAGGAACACGTCGCTGTGGTGCCGGGGAGTGCCTTCGGCGCTTCGGGCGCGGGCTATGTCCGCATGTCTTATGCCACGGCTTACGAAAAGATCGAGATCGCGTTGGAGCGCCTCGCGCGCTTTGCCCAACGGCATGGCTAACCGTCACCGGCGGGAGGCGGACGTGGCCCCCCGATCTGGCGCTTGATTTGAATTCGATGCACATGTCTTACGAAGCCGTCATCGGGTTAGAGGTCCATGCTCAGGTGTACAGCCGGAGCAAAATGTACTGCGCCTGTCCCGTGATGGCGGATACCGGCGATCTGCCGCCCAACACCTACGTCTGCCCGGTGTGTCTGGCGTTGCCGGGATCTTTGCCGGTCGTGAATCGCCGGGTGCTCGAGCTGGGCATCCAGACGGCGCTGGCGCTGCACTGTACCGTGGCGTCCGAAAGCGTCTTCGCGCGCAAGTCCTACTTCTACCCGGATCTGCCCAAGGGATACCAGATTTCGCAGTACGAGGCGCCGCTGGCCACGGGGGGGTATCTGGAGCTCGAGACCGCCGCCGGGACGCGGCGCATTCACATCAGCCGGGTGCATTTGGAAGAGGACACGGGCAAGCTGATCCACAGCGAGGGGGGCGCGTTGGTGGATTTCAACCGCGCGGGGGTTCCCTTGCTGGAAATCGTCAGCGCGCCCGACCTGCGGACCGTGGAGGAGGTGCGCGCGTATGCGACGACCCTGCGCGCCCTGCTGGTGGCGCTCGGCGTGAATTCCGGCGACATGGAAAAGGGCGCCTTGCGCTTCGAGGCCAATGTCAGCGTGCGGCCGGTCGGCGAGGCCGCTTTGGGGACGCGCACCGAGATCAAGAACCTCAACTCGTTTCGCGCTCTGACCCGCGCCGTCGAGACGGAGATCCGCCGACAGATCGCCGTGCGGGAAGCGGGCGGCAGCGTCGAGCAACAGACGCTGGGATGGGATGAGGCGCGCGGGGCGACCTTCGTCATGCGCGGCAAGGAGTACGCCCACGATTACCGCTACTTCCCTGATCCCGACCTGCCGCCGCTGCGCGTCGCTCCTGCCTGGGTCGCTGAGCTGCAGGCGGCGTTGCCCGAGCTTCCGGCGGATCGGGCGCAGCGCCTCGCCGCGGCGTACGGGGTGCGGCGCGACGCAGCGCGCTTGCTGGCCGAAGACCCGGAGATTGCGGCTTACTTCGAGGCGGCGGTGAGCGCGGCAGGGGGCAGTGTGGCGCCGCAGGACCTCGCTAACTGGATCACCGGCGAACTCTTCCGCTGGCTCAGGGAGCAGGACCTGCCGTTGGCGCAGTGCCGGGTCACCCCCGACCGGCTGGCCCGCCTGCAACAGCTGCGGCAGGCGGGGAGCCTCAGCAGCACCGCCGCCAAAACCGTCCTGGAGGTCATGCTCCAGACGGGCGAGGCGCCGGAGGCGGCGAGTGAGCGACTGGGATTGTTGCAGCTTTCCGACGAGGCGCTGTTGGAGGCGCTGGTTGAACGGGTCGTCGCGGCGCATCCGGAGCAGGTGGCGCATTATCTCGCCGGAAAATCCACGGTTTTGGGGTGGTTGGTGGGGCAGATCATGGCGGCCTCCGAGGGGCGCGCCAACCCACAGAAGGCGCGGGAAGTGTTGTTGACGCACCTGGAGCGTTTGCGCTCCACTTCTTGAATCCATATCATGATTGGCAAAGGAGAGTTCACGAAATGGCGACAGAGATGAATCCTTTTGAGATGGCTCAGCAGCAGTTTGATCGGGCCGCTGAGCAAATGGGCCTGGAGCAATCTGTGCGGGACATGTTGCGGTGGCCCATGCGCGAGATGCGGTTCCAGATTCCGGTGCGGATGGACGACGGCCGGATCCAGGTCTTCTTCGGATATCGCGTGATGCACAACGATGCGCGCGGTCCGGCGAAGGGGGGCATTCGCTTCCACCCCAAGGAGACGCTGGACACTGTCCGCGCTCTGGCGACCTGGATGACGTGGAAGACTGCCGTCGCCGATATTCCCCTGGGCGGCGGCAAGGGCGGCGTGGTGGTAGATCCCGCGACGCTTTCACCCGCCGAGAAGGAGCGCCTGTGCCGTGAGTGGGTGGATGCGGCGTGGAAGGTGCTCGGCCCGCGCACCGATGTTCCTGCTCCCGATGTGGGCACGACGCCGCAGATGATGGTGTGGATGATGGACGAGTATTCCAAGCTGGTGGGGGAGTACACCCCGGGTGTCATCACCGGCAAGCCCGTTCACGCCGGCGGCTCGCTGGGTCGCACGGCCGCGACTGGCTTCGGAGTTGTCGTCACCATCCGTGAGGCGATGAAGCACCTGGGGCTGGATCCCAAGAACACGGTCGCCTCGGTCCAGGGCTTTGGCAACGTGGCGCAGTATGCAGCGATCACGTATATTGAGATGCTGGGTGGCAAGATCGGCGCTGTCTCCTGCTGGGACCGCAACGACAGGGTCTCGTACACCTTCAGCCGCGAGGACGGCATTGATCCTTACTTCTTGCAGAAGATCACCGACGAGTACGGCACGATCAATAAGGAACTCGCACGCGAGGCCGGCTATGTGGTGGAAGAGGGCGGTGCCTGGCTCGCCAAGCCCGTGGATGTGTTGATTCCCGCCGCCATCGAGGGCGTCATCACCGGCGAGACGGTGCAGGCTATTCATCCCCGGGTGAAGATCGTGGCCGAAGGCGCCAATGGCCCTACTACTCCCGAAGCCGATGCGGTGCTGAAGGAGCGGGGCATCTTCGTGATCCCGGATTTCCTCGCCAACGCCGGCGGCGTCACCTGCTCTTACTTCGAACAGGTTCAGAACGACATGAACTACTACTGGCCGGAGGAAGAAGTCTTTACCAAGCTGGATCAGAAGATGACCGTGGCTTTCCATGGCGTGCTGGATAAGGCGCTCAAGCATGACCTGCACATGCGCGATGCCGCCTATCGTGTCGCCATCAAGCGGGTTGAATGGGCGATGCGCCTGCGCGGGTGGGTCTAGCCTCGCGCCGAAGCGCTGTGACATCCAAAAGCCCCCTGCAGAGAGCAGGGGGCTTTGATTTTGTCGGTCATGCCGGGGTCATGCCACAGCGGCCCTGGCCCCGTGAGGGTGATCATGCCTGGCGCCGGGCCCCTCACGCTGGATCGCCGGTGAGTTGCCGTCTGTGGCGCGTTGGCCGGGGGCGGCGCGCCAGGTCAGTAGCGCAGCAGCGCTCCGATGTGGGCTTCGCCCATCATCCCGTTTTCGACGACTTCGACGGTTCCGCCCTTTTCCACGACGCGCGAGACGACAGCTTCGGCGGCGTCGGGGATCTCCTCGAAAGTGCCGCTGCAGAAGGGGCAGGTCTCCAGTTCCTGCGTGGTGAGATAGCCGCAGCTGCGGCAGCGATAGCCGGGTTTGTGGAAGTCACGCTCGATCGCCAGGACCTGCACGCGCCCTTCGTTTGCGGCGCTTAAGGTCTCCCCCAACCGGATCACGCCGTTGGAGCCTTTGGCCGCCGCCGTGATGATCGTCTCGACGATGGTTTTCTTGCGCTGTTCGCTCAGCTGCTGCAGGATGGCGAAGGAATGGTCGCGGATCTCGTTCTCGTTGGCTTCCATGTCGGCCACAAAGGTGCCGGCGACGATGGCCTGGAGTTGCGCAGGCAGATGCTCCTGGAATTGGGCCACCGTGTGTTCGGCGCCGGCAAGCAGCAAGCGGCGTGGACGATGGCGTTGACAGAAAGCGGTCAGGGCGTTAGCAGTTTCGCGGAGGTTGCGCTGGATCACCTCGGCTTCTTTGCGGCCGGCATCCGCTGCGCCGCCGTGCATTCCGATCACGGAAGAGCCGCGCCCCTTGCGTAAGCCGCGCACTTCCTCCCCGAGATAGCCTTCTTGATCCACGACGACACCCATTTGGAAGAGGAAAAAGCGTCCACCCTGGCGGTCTACCAGCGCCACGGCGTGCCGTCCGTAAATTCCATCCAGCTCGACGAGGGGAGAGATGTACGGTTTTTGAGCGACGGTGACGCCAGCGCGCACGGGCAAGGCGAGGGTCAGCGCGTGCCACAGCCCTTCTGCTTGTCGGGAAAACATCACCAGACCCCGGCCTGACCAATCGTATTCCAGGTCCACGTAGCGCCGGACGGCCTCGATGTCCGCCGCGTCCGCCTGTCCCTCGACGCTTTTCAGCATCTCGCGCAGGGTGAGCCGATATTCTTCCGCCGTGTGTTGCTTGGGGTCCACATCCAGGTAGACACTGAGAACAGGTCCAGAGGTCTCGATGGTAGCCAAATCTCGCAGCAAACTCTCGTCGAACATAGTCATACCCCTTTCTTCGAGATGAATGATGGTGTGCTCGTTGCCGGGCACGTTAATGGTAAAGTCCTGCGTGCAATTTTGTAGCCGTCACCTCCT
>JAGPHL010000201.1 GCA_018055515.1 Anaerolineae bacterium | reverse complement strand
GTTGGGAAATCAAATCGAGGCATACGATGGCAGACACATTGGATCGTTTTACACCCGCGGCGCGCGAGGTGCTGCAATACGCCCAGACCGAGGCGGTGCGCATGCGACACGCGACGATCGGCCCCGAACACGTGATGCTCGGCCTGCTCCTCGAAGGAGAAGGATTGGCCGGGCGCGTGCTCCGCGATCTGGGATTGCGCCCCCAACAAGTCCAGCGTGTCGTCGAACGGCTCTCCGGCGCCCCTCCCTTGCGCTCCTCGGAGCCGGTACGGCTCCGCCCCAGCACCGAAATCCTGCTCACCATGAGCATTGACGAGGCCCGCCGCCGCAACCAACCCTTCGTGGACACCGAACACCTGTTGCTGGGGCTGCTCCAGCAGCAGGAGGGGCTGATTCTGGCCGTGCTGGTACAGTTCAATCTCACGGCCGATGTGGTGCGACGCCGGCTGTTGCAGGTGATGCCGGATATGCGCGCGCCGGCGGCCCCTTCCGGCGCCGGCGAGACCTCCCGCCGCGGACGCGAGCGCGCTGGCGGACGCCCCTCAGATCAACTCCTGGAGCAGCTGGCGGTGGATCTCACCGAAATGGCGCGCCAGGGACAGCTCGATCCGGTGATCGGACGGCAGCAGGAAATCGAGCGCGTCATCCAGATTCTCGCCCGCCGCACCAAAAACAATCCCGCGCTGATCGGCGAACCGGGCGTGGGCAAGACCGCCATCGTCGAAGGATTGGCGCAGCGCATCATCGCCGGCGGGGTGCCCGGCCCCATTCTGGGCAAACGGGTGATCCAGCTGGACATCGGCTCCCTCGTCGCGGGGACGATGTACCGGGGACAATTCGAGGAACGGCTCAAGCGCGTCCTGGAAGAGCTCAAAGGTTCCAACACCATCGTCTTCATTGACGAGGTTCACATGCTGGTAGGCGCTGGCGCGGCCGGATCTGCCCTCGACGCCGCCAACATCCTCAAGCCGGCGCTCGCGCGCGGCGAACTACAATGCATTGGCGCCACCACCCTCGAGGAGTACCGCAAACACATCGAATCCGACGCCGCCCTCGAACGTCGCTTCCAGCCGGTAATCGTCGAAGAGCCCTCACAGGAAGAAACGCTCCAGATTCTCCAGGGCATCAAGCACGCCTATGAGCAACACCACCGGGTACACATCAGCCCGCGAGCGCTGGAAGAGGCCGTGCGGCTCTCTGCCCGCTACGTCCCTGACCGCTTCCTGCCCGACAAAGCCATTGATGTGATGGACGAGGCCGCTTCGCGGGTGCGCATGTACAAATCGCCCACGTCCCGCCGTCTGCGCGTGCTCTTCGAGAACCTGCAGGACCTTCGCATCAAGCGCGCGCGCCTGATGGCCGAAGGCAATTACCCCGAAGTTGACGCTCTCAACGCGCAGGAGCGGCAGTGGGAAGAGGAGATGTCCCGTCTCCGCGCCGTTCAGGAACAGGACGAGGGGTTGACGGTGGAAGCGGAGGACATCGCCGAGATCGTCGCCATGTGGACGGGCATCCCCGTGAGCCAGCTGGCGCAGGAAGAGAGCCAGCGGCTGATGGACATGGAAGCACGATTGCAAGAGCGCGTCGTGGGGCAGGATGAGGCGATCGCTACCGTGGCACAAGCGGTGCGTCGCGCTCGCGCCGGGTTGAAGGATCCGCACCGCCCCATCGGCTCGTTCATCTTCCTCGGACCGACGGGCGTCGGCAAGACCGAGCTCGCCAAGGCCCTGGCGGCGTTCCTCTTCGGCAGCGAGGAAGCGCTCGTCCAGCTGGACATGTCGGAGTTCATGGAACGGCACACCGTCGCCCGGCTGGTGGGCGCGCCGCCGGGATATGTGGGCTACGAGGACGCCGGGCAGCTCACCGAGGCCATCCGCCGTCGCCCCTACTCGCTCGTTGTCTTCGATGAGATCGAGAAGGCACACCCTGACGCCTTCAACATGCTGCTGCAAATCATGGAAGAGGGCGTGCTCACAGATGCGCGGGGACACAAAGTGGATTTCCGCAACACGCTCATTATCATGACTTCCAACGTGGGCGCGCAGGAAATTCAACGCCAGAACGCGCTGGGCTTTGACGTGACCGCCGCGGCAACGCAAAACGAGCAGCGCACTTATGAGGAGATGAGCCGCAAACTCAACACGGAGCTGCGGCGGCTCTTCCGCCCGGAGTTCCTGAACCGGGTGGACGCTGTGATCATCTTTCATCCCCTCAACCGCGCCGCGCTGCGGGAGATCGTCCGCCTGGAGATCGAGAAGGTGTGCGCCCGCGTCCGCGAAAACGGCCTGGAGCTGGAACTCGCCCCGGCCGGGCAGGATTGGCTATGCGATCACGGCTACAGCGACGAATACGGCGCGCGCCCCTTGCGGCGGCTCATCCAGCAGGAAGTGGAGACGCCACTCTCCGACGCGCTGCTCTCAGGGGAATTCCGCCCCGGCGACGTGATCGCGCTCGATGCCGGGCCCGAGGGGCTGTGGCTGCGCCGCGTGGAACCAGAACCGGCGCCGCGAGCGACGCTCTAGCCTGGAATCATCCCTCCTTCTCCAGGCCAGCCCGCGGATGGGCGCGATTGTAGACCTCGCGGGCGCGGCGTTGGGTGACGTGCGCGTAGATCTGCGTCGTCGCCACACTGCTGTGACCAAGGAGCTCCTGCACCACCCGCAAATCGGCCCCTCCATCCAACAAATGCGTGGCGAAAGTGTGCCGCAAGAGGTGCGGGGTCACCGTCTGCGCGATCCCCGCCGCAACTCCTGCCTGCCGCACGAGCTCGCTGATGGAGCGCACCGACAGGCGGCTCCCCGAACGGTTGAGAAAGAGCGCCGGAAGCGGGGGACGTTCACCCTGCAACGAAGGGCGCCCTTCGCGCAAGTACACCTGCAAAGCTCGCATCGCCGGATGCCCTAGCAGCACGATCCGCTCCTTGTCCCCTTTGCCAATGACCCGCATTTCCCCGCTGGAGAAATTCACGTCCCGCACGTTAAGGCCGGCCAACTCCGCGACGCGCACGCCCGACGCATAGAGAGTCTCCAGGATGGCGCGGTCGCGCAGTCCTTGCGGGGTATCCGCCGGCGGCGCGTCGAGAAGCGCAGCGATTTCCTCGTGGGTGAGATAACGCGGCAGGCGCTGAGGCAGACGGGGGGCATACACACGGCGGAAGAGGTTCTCCGCCCAGAGTTGCTGATGGAGGAGGTAATCGCCGAGCGCGCGCAGCTCGAAAACCCGTCGGGCGATGCTGGCGCGCGCGTAACCGATCTCGGTCAACTCCACCAGATAGGCCCGCACGACTTCCCGCTCCAACGCCTCGAGGGTGGTGATTCCCTGCTCGGCGCAATAATCGAAGAACTGTCTGATGTCGGTGCCGTAGTTCTTGATGGTGTAAGGCGAGGCGTTGTTGACTTCGAGGTGCTTCAGATAGCGTTCCAGACAGGCGGACAATTCCATACGCCGTCCTCAATCCGGCCTCGCACCGTGGCGTGACACACGTGGCACACGCCTTCCCCCAGTTTGAGTCACGAATTTCGTCATGGCTCAGCGCCGGTTTGGGCGCTCAGCTGCGTGATGCATGAGCGCCCTGCTGTTCGGCGCAGAGGCGATCATAAATCGTGAGAATGTTCGCTACATGCAGCTGGTGACTGGCAATGCCCAGGGGCACGCGCTCCAAACCGCAAGTCTCCAGCGAGATGTCCCAAATCGCCTGACGGGGTTTGCCGCGCTTGAGGATCTTGCGCGCTTGCTCCTCGACGCATTCCAGATAGTTGATGTAACGATCCAGGACCGCCTGGACTTCGCCGCGCAGAATCACCTCGCCATGCCCCTGGATGATCGTTTCGGGTGCCAGCTTTTTGATGGCGTGCAGCGTCTCGATGGCCTGCCGCCAATCGCCGTCGGCGATGATGGGGATCGCCATGACCGAGTCGCCGGTGATCAAAACCCGCTCCCCTTCCAGAAACACGCCGATGTTGTCGGCCGTGTGTCCCGGCAATGGCAACAGGTGCATGGTCACGCCTCCGGCAAGCAGTTGCAGTTCCCCCTCCTCAAAGGTGATGGTCGGAATCCGCAACGTTACTTCGTCAAAGAGCGAATCACTGGCCCGCGCCTGCGCCAACGAGGTCTCCCCGACTTCCAGCAGTTTCTGGCGACACAGCGCGTGCGCGATGAGGTCCACGTGCTGAGGATAAGTGTACAGCCCATAGACATGATCCATGTGGTAATGGGTCAAAATCAGGGAATGAAAGCGCCCTCTGCCACGAAGATCGAGGAACTGCGCGATCTGATGCGCCTCTTCGGGGAAAGGCAGCGCGTCAATCGCCACAATGCCTTCCTCGGTCACTACCGCCACGCAGTTGACCAGAGCATAACGCTCACTGGTGAAGAGATAGATCTCCTCCGTCACACGTTCCCAAAACATGCCAGCTCCTGTTCACATTTTTATCACATTGACCCATTACCCGATGGCGGGTGGCCCGTATTATTGCAGCATAACATACCCGGAAGTGAAAGTCAAGATGACTTTACATAACAAAGTGGAGGTGCGCCAACAAAAAGCCGCTCTCTTGAGAGAGCGGCTGGATAAGACACCCCCACCGTGCCGTGTGCCGATGGTTTTGACCCTGCTTACGCAGGTGGGAACTCGTCGGTGGCTCAGCCTTGCCTGACGGCTACCGCTTGAACACCTGAACGTAGATCCCCATTTTTCAAGGTGTTGGCTCAAAACCCCATACCGGCATCACGCACACAGCAGGGTACAGCGGTATCATACCACACTTCGCGCAGTTGACAACCCATTCAAAA
>JAGPHL010000200.1 GCA_018055515.1 Anaerolineae bacterium | reverse complement strand
TCGAAAGGCGCCGGCGCGGGCGCCTCGATTTCGTCTTCGCGGTTGAGCTCCCCGGCCGCGACGCCCCGCTCGCACAGGGAACGATAGGGGCAGAAGGCGCAACGCCGTTCCTCCACGGTGAGCTCCCACAGGGCGTGCGGATCGCGCCCGCAGATTTCGGCGATGACGCCGGTGAGGACGCGCTCGTCGGCGGCGAATTGATCGGCGCTGTAGGCGAAGGTCACCGGCTCGGCGGGCGTTTCGGCGAACCAATAGGTCATCGTCACCTGCTCCGGCGCGAGGGGACGCCCGCCGTTCAGGTCCGCGCCGGCGCGAACGAGCAGGTAGCGGTAGACGCGGGTCTGCATCCGCTCAAAGAGCCGCTCCACCGCCCCGGATTTCTGCGGACGCTCCGAAGTCTTCCAGTCGAAGATCAGGGCGGCGTGCGGCGTGAGCAACACCAGATCGTACTGTGCCATCAGCCGTTTGCCGGCGACGGTCGCCGCGAGACCCGCCTCGATGTAACGCCGTCCCTCGAGCGCTGCCGGCCGCGCGGCGAGATAGGCCTCCCACCAGCGGCGCAGCTCGGGGTCGGCAGGCGTGAGTTTCGCCTCTGGAATGCCGAGCAGCTGTTGCTGCACCAGGCGATGAAAGACCTGCCCCCGCTCCAGCCGCTGCTCGTATTCGGAAATCGGCTGCGCCTGCGGCGCGGGCCAGGCGACCCGCTCCACGTAGCGCAGCTGAAAGCGCCGCGCGCACTCGACATAATCCTGTAAGCTCGCCTGGCTGAACTGAAAATCGGCCCTGAGTTGCGTGATTTCCCTCGACATCATCTTCCCCCTCGTGGACGGCCCGGCGTCCTGCCTCAAGCGTCAGCCGCCGCCGCGTCGCCGGCCTCCCGCTGTTGCTCTTCCCACCATTTCTGCAGCGCGATAAAAGGCACGGCCGGAGTTTGATCGCCGCGCCGGCCCGTGTTCCACGTGACCAGCAGCGCTTTTTTGGCGCGGGTGATGCCCACGTAGAAGAGCCGCACGCGCTCCGCCGCATAATCGTAGCGCGCCTCCTGCGTGGCCTGTCCTTCATCATAAAAGAAAAGCGTGGGATCCTCGCGCAGGGCGCGCAATTGCGCCAGCGCCTCCGCTTCCAGATTGAGCCGGTCCCGCACAAACCACTTCTCCGAGATGAAGCTGTCCCCCGGCAGCGCGGAGGGATAGTCGTACGTGCTCACCGACATGAGATAGACGCGGTCCCATTCCAGCCCCTTGGCCTTGTGGACGGTGGAGACGACGACCTGCCCGCGGTATTTCTCCGGCTCGAAGCCGGTATCGTCATCGCTGAGGCCGAGGAATTTGCGCTCGTTTTTGGCGATGACGGCCAGCTCCTGCGTGAGCTCCGGCAGCCGCCATTCGGGATGCTGATCGGCGGCGCGTCGGACGACCAGCGCCAGCTTGTGGGCGATCGCCAGATCCGCCGGCTCGCTGCAGAGATCCTGCGCCAGCGTCAGGATGAGCTGCTCAATCGGCAGGGTCGCCGCTGCCTGCCAGCGCTGCACCAGCGCGCGGAACTCCAGCAGCTGCGCGTACCACGTCGGCTGTTCCGTCTCCAAATCCAGTGTCTTGAGCCAGTCGCGGCCGGCGCGGGGCCACAGGAAATCTTCCACCTGCCGACATTTGTGCAGCTGCCGGCTGATCGCCGTGACCTGAGCCTTGAGCGCCTCCTGTTCCCGATCCTGCCGCCGCCAGACGCGGTAGACGGTGGCGAGTTTGGCCGCGGACGTGGGGTCCGCCAGATAGGCGACGACGTTCCCCAGCGCGCCCGCCGTCTCGCGCGTGGAACGGGTGCTCTTGAGCAGCTCGATGTAGGGGATGCCCCGTTGCTTGAGCGCCTCGACGACCTCGTTGCCGCGCTGATTCCGGGGGACGAGGATCGCGCAGGTCTCGCGCTCTCCTGCGGGGACTTCGGCCTGCGCGGCGACCCAGCGCGCTACGGAAGCGGCCACGGCCTCCACCTCCTCCTGCGGCGTGAAGCGCCTGTCGCTGAAGCGCACGCGCTCCGGCGCATCCGGCGGATTGGGCTGCGGGTCGTGGGGCGGCGTGGGCCGAATATGCGGCGTCGCCAGGGCCTCGCGCACGGGAGGGACGGGATGGGACGCGCGCGTCCAATCAATCAGCGCATTCGCCAGATGGATAATGCTCAGCATCGAGCGGCCGGAGTCGGGCAGAGCGTGCGGCCTCACGTCCGGTTCGCGCATGAAATTGCGCAGGTAGCGCGGGTTGGCCGTGGTGAAAGTCTCGTAGATGGCCTGATTGGGGTCGCCGACGCGCACCCAATTCCCGTCAGGCCCGGCGAGCAAGCGCAGGATGCTTTCCTGTAGCCGGCTGCTGTCTTGCGCTTCGTCTTCGAGGATGTAGGGCCAGCGGCGTCGCAATCGCGCCAGGAATTCGGGGTCCAGCTGCAGCGCCTGCAGCGCCAGGCGGACGAGGTCATCGAAATCCACCGCGCCGCGATAGCTCAGCGCGCGCTGATAATCGGCGTAGATTTCCGCGCCCAGCTCCACGAGCGGGAGCGGCGCCCCAAAGCGCTCCAGGTAATAGCGCAGCTCCGGCGGCGTGAACTGCAGATCCTTGGCTTGCTTGATGAAGCTGGTCGCCAGGCTCACGACCATCTGGGGGAGCTGCTCGCGGTGCAGCCAGGCGCGGCGGGAGGAATCCATGTCGGGGAGCAGGTAATCCTCGAGCGCGTCGGGATGCGCGCGCAGCCAGCCTTCGGCGGTGTCGCGGAGGATTTCCTCGGCCTGGCGCTCGTCAATGATCTGGAAATCGTTCGCCAGTCCCGCCAGCGCGGGGCGTTCCCGCACGATGTCATGGCACAGACCGTGGAGCGTCCGCACGCGATAGCCGAGGTTGGGCAGCAGTCCCGCCTCCTGGATGAATTTCCCGACCCTCGCGGCGAAGTTGGAGACGGCGGAATTGACCAGCGTGACGATGAGCACTTCCTGATCGTCGTCCACGTAGCCTTCGGCGATGAGTTTGGCGGCGAGACGCGAAAGCGTCCACGTCTTGCCGCTGCCCGGCACCGCCGCGACGCCCACCTTCCCGCCGGTGTAGGCGAGCACCGCTTGTTGGGCGGGACGCGGGATAAAATCAGGGGGTTTCTGGTTCATACGCATCAAGGGAGGCCGGAGCGTCGAGGAGCGCCTGCACCCGCTCGTAGAACCGCCCGGCGTGCAGACCGTCCATCAGGGCGTGATGTCCCTGAACCGCGAGCGGCAGCCACAGCCGCTCGCCCTGGGCGAAGACTTTGCCCCACGCGATGCGCGGCACGGAATCGGCCGGCAAGGGGATGGGATGCTGGATGCTGGTGAACGTGATCCAGGGAATGCTGGTCATGAACAGATAATCGTCGCGGCCGGGCTCGTCCTCGAGGAGGAGGGCGGCTTTGACGCGCGCGACCTGCGCGGCGGCCCGCGCCATGTACGCGCGGAAATCGCCGGTATAGGCGACGCTGCAAAAGCTGAACAGCTCGTCTGCCGTGAGCACGGTGAAGGACGGGTGCACGGTCTCGTGTTCCACCACTGTCGTGCCCCGGATGCGCTGGCGGAATTCCGGGATGGCGTTCGCTGCCCGCGAGGTGACGTAGGTCAGCGCGAGGTTGAACGACAGCCCCTGCGCCTTCAGCCAGGGGCGCAGCGCCGTCACCTCGACGTTGGCGCACAGGCTGAAGTGCGGCAGGGCCATTTCCCGGAACAGCTCGAAGTGCTGCCGGCGGGGCCAATGCTCAAGGTCTATGATCTTCAAGGATTACCTCCCACGCAGGAGCGTTGCTCGCATCACGCCATCTTCCGCAGCACCCGCTGAATGGCCATCAGCAGCGCGCCTTGCTGCTCGTAGCCGTCCTCACCCAGCTCGCTGAGGCCCAGATACACGGCGCGGCGACAGCGCTGGAGCAATCCCTGGGTGAGCCGTTGCAGGGTCTCCTCCCGCGCGGCGACTTCGTCCGAATCGAGCCACAGCCTGCCCACGGGCCAATGGCGGCTGAGGACGTGCGGATGCGTCAGCGGCTGATAGAGGCGTTCCCACCAGCCCGTGCTGCCCACGTTGAGCCAGAATTGCACCTCGACGGGGCGATTGGCCATGAGGAAGGTGAACGCCGGCGCCAGCAGCACCGCCTCCGTCTGCTCCGGCTCCCAATCGCGGAGGTATTGCGCGGCCAGCACGCCCTCGCGCACCAACTCGACGTATTCCTGCGCGGGGGATTTCTCGGCGGGCAGGGCGCCGGCGATCCAGCGGAACTTCTGCGCCGACTCGATGAGATTGGCGGACACCCGTGCGGCGTCGTAATCCTCGTGGAAGCGGTAGCCCGGTTGTGAGAGCAGCTCGCCGAAGAGCCGGCTGAGGAAGTGATCCAGCTCCGCGGCGGGCGCCTCGCGGTAACGCTCGAGCCACAGGCGCAGCGCCTCGTAGCGTCCGCCCAGCAGATAGGTGATGCGCTGTTGGACTTCCGTCTGCAGTCCGGCGAAAGGCTCCAGCCGGGGACAGCCGTCTTTGACGCGGTAGAGGATGTCGGTGAGCAGCTGCGCCCGCACCAGATCCAGCGCCTCGATAGTGGCGGTGAGGGCGTAGGCCACATCATAGCGCGGGGGGCAGAGGCCCCAGGCGGGATGTCCCAGCGCGGCGAGGGTGAGCAGGGCCTGGGCGGCGGATTCCTCGCGCAAGGCCCGTGAGGGGCGGTGCGAGCGGACCGGGACGTCGCGTTGTTCCAGGCGTTGGGCGAGCGCAAAGCGCAGCGCATCGGGGAGGAAGGGCGCCAGGACCGCGATCTCGGCCGGCGGCAGCCC
>JAGPHL010000199.1 GCA_018055515.1 Anaerolineae bacterium | reverse complement strand
GCATGGGCGAGTGGAAAAGCGGGAGTATTGGTGGACGGCCAGTGCGGAACTGGAAGCCTATCTGGCGCAAGAGTATGGCTGGGAAGGTGTCCGTCTTTGTGGTCGTGTCCGCCGTCAACGCCGCCCCCTGACAGCGGACGAGTGGACCGCAAGCGAAGAGTATGTGGTGGTTTATGGGAGTCGGGGCTCCCACCTCCCGACGGCCCCACAGTGCAGCCAGTGGTTGCGGGAGCACTGGAGCATCGAAAACCGCGTCTTTTGGGTGTTGGACGTCACCTACGGCGAAGATCGCAACCCTGCCCGCGGGATCGGTGTCGCGCTGAGTAAACTGCGGTGCATCTCCTTGAATGTCATTCGCCGCCTGGGTTATCGGTATGTCCCTGACGGCCACCGCGCCGCAGCTGCCTTGCCTGATCGCGGGTTAGCCTGGCTGAGGTCGGTATGAGCGTTGATAAGCCCTAACCTGAAATCCCTCTATCTTCCTACATTGTACTATACAATCCCACGCCCAACGTTTGTGTTTTGTGCAATTATGTGGCAATTCCGTTAGTGGCGCTCCTGCCGTGAGCGTCTGCGTCAAGGTTCTTCATAATGTCTTTTTCGTAATAGAACAAAAATCGTAACTACTCAGTGGTAGAGCTGGCCGACAGCGAATTGAGGAACGAATAAACGAATTAAGCCCCCGCTTGGCACAAAACTCACGTTGAACCAGTCGCTATTCGTTTATTCGTGGCCTATCCGTTGTCGGGCGCGGAACACTGGCATGTGATTAGCGACGAACCCGACAGTCTCAGCACCCTGACGGAGTACGGGCAGCGGTTCGAGATTGAAGAAAACTTCCTGGATGATAAATCCAATGGCTTTCAATTACCCGACTCGCGCCTGCGGGATGCCGCGGTGTTGACCCGCTTGGGGCTGGTCTTGGCGATTGGGACGCTGTTCTTGGTGCTCCAAGGGGTTGCGGTGCAAGCCGCCGGCCGCCGCCGCTGGGCGGATCCGCATGGGGCGCGGGGACAAAGCTACTTCAAAATCGGCTGGCACTGGCTGCAAACCGCCTTGAGTCATGGCTGGCCATTGGCCGCACGCTGGCGGTTGCCCAGCGGCCCTGACCCTGAACTCGCCCAGGCCTCGCAACGGCAGGCCGCGGCGCGCCGGCCACCGCCATTTACCATCATCAGCGCCGCGCAGGCGGAACCCCCTGCTGATAATTTGGATTGTTAATGAACGTTAATTAATTACCGTAAAAATTGGTAAGTCAACTAGCCTGATCGCATGTGATCCCCTCCTCATACCCAAAGAAAATACCCCAAAAGCGCTTGATTTCGTCATCAAATTGTACCAGGAGCGACTGCTGTCGTCACTGTCACCGGGCGACAAAAAAACGACAGGCTTTCGACTGTCGTTTTTCGGGGGGGAGCGCGAGGTGGGGCTGCGGTTATTCCTGGATGCCCAGGCCCTGGCGTCGGGCATACGCGATGGCTTCGCGTTTGCTTTCCAATTGCAGTCGTTGCAGGATCTGCTCCATGTGATAGCGGATGGTGCGTTCAGTGAGGTGAAGCCGGACGCCGACTTCTTTGTAGGTGAGCCCTTGCGCTACCAGATCGAGGATTCCCTGCTGCTGCGCGGTGAGTTCCGGAATGGGCGCGGCGGCTTCAGCGGGGGAAGGCGCTGCGCGTTGCGTGAAGGTACGGAGCACCCGCTGTGCCAGTCCCGGCGCGAGCACGGCCTCGCCGCGCGCCAGCTCCTGCAACAGGCGCTGGAACTCGTCCCCTTGCAGGCTCTTGAGCAGGTAGCCGGAGGCGCCGGCTTGCAGCGCGGCGAACAGCGTGTCGTCATCGGCGGCCATGGTGAGCATGACAATTTTCACGGCGGGCAGCTCGGCTTTGATGCGGCGCGTCGCCTCGATGCCGTCGCAGAGGGGCATGTTCACGTCCATCAGAATCACATCCGGCGCGAGGACGCGTGCCTGCACCTGGGCTTCCAGCCCGTTGTGCGCTACGCCGACCACCTGCACGCCCCGTGCGACCAGAAGGGTGCGCAAGCCTTCGACAAACAGTTGATGATCGTCGGCCAGCAGGACCCGCATGGGGGAGAGGGCAGTTTTGTTCGACGGCGACGTGACCAGGGCGCGCGGCACGCGAATGATCACCTGGGCGCCCTGTCCTGGCTGGCTGTGGAGATGCACGCTGCCGGAGACCTTCGCGGCCCGTTCCGCCATGATCTGCAGGCCGAAATGCACTTCGGCGAGGGGTGCAGCTTCCGCCGCCTTTTCCGACGGCTGATCGAGATTGAAGCCGCGCCCACGATCCTCGACTATGGCCTCCACGTATTGGGGGTCGAGGTCGAAGCTGAGGCGCGCTTGCCTGACGCCGGAATGTTTGCGGGTGTTGGCCAGTGCCTCCTGGATGATCCGCAGCAGTTGTCCTTCCACTTCAGGCGTGAGCGCCGACGTCAGATCTTCTTCCGGCAGGTTCAGTTCCACCTGAAAGGCGTAGGTGTGTTGGAGCTCGTCCAGATATTGCTGAAGCGCTTCGAGGAAGGTGACGGTTGTCGGCGCGGGAGCCTGTCCGGCGCGGATGCCGAGCAGGTATTGCCGCAGATCGCTGTGCGCCGTTTGCGCCGCGTGCGCCAGCTGTTGCAGGGCTTCCCGCGCTTGCGGGTATTTATCTTGCGCCAGCAACGTCTGCACGGCCTGCGCCTGCACATTGAGGTAGCTGAGCAGCTGCCCCAGGTCATCGTGCAGCTCCCGCCCAATGCGTTCGCGTTCGGCGAGAGTCGCCAGCTGCCGTTGTTGCTCCAAAAGACGCTGTTCGGCTTCTTTGACGGCGGTGATGTCCGTGGCTATCTGAAGCTGCGCCCAACGACCGTTAATCCAGGGGATGGCCTCGTAGCGCAGCTGATACCAGCGGCCCGTCTGCGTGTCCTGGTATTCGCGCGTCAGAGGCGCCGCCGCCGCGCCCGTCGGGGTCAGCAGCCTGGGTACCGGACAGACCTCGCAGGGAGCGGTCTGCCCGGGGTGAAACACTTCCCAGCAATGTTGCCCCTCGATCACGCCGAAATCGCGGCAGAGCTGCTGATTGACGAACAGCAGCTCGTGGGTGTCTATGTCGGCGACGTAGATGTCCGCCTGGAGGCCATTGAGCACGGCGGCAAAGCGCTCCTCGCTTTCGCGCAGCGCTGTTTCCGCCTGTTTGCGGTCGGTGATGTTCTGGACGTAAACGACGTAGTACAATGGTTCGCCCTGCGCGTCGCGCACGAGCGTGCTCGAGGTCAATCCCCAGATCACATGCCCATCCCGATGATAGTATTGTTGTTCCAAGGCGGTGAGCGGCGATGTTTCGTTGCGCAGATGTTGCATGAGCAAGGGGCTGATGTCACGATACGCGGGATGGAGCAGGGCGGTGAGCGACGTTTGAAGCAGCTCCTCGGCGGTGTAGCCGAAAATCATGCCGAGCTGACGGTTGACGCGGACGAAACGGCCTTCGAGGTCCACCAGTCCCATGCCGATGCCGACGTTTTCGAAAGCGAGCCGAAAGAGCGCTTCATTCCTATGCAGCGCCATTTCGGCTTCTTTCTGGGCCGTGATGTTGTCTTTCACGGTCACATGGTGGCTGATCTGGCCCGTTTCATCTCGCACTGGTGAGATGATCGCGCGTTCGTAGAGCAGGCTGCCGTCCTTGCGTTGGCTGACGAGTTCGCCGGTCCAAACCTCGCCGCGTCCGAGGGTCTCCTGCAGATTACGGTAGGTTTCTTGCGGCAGCACGTTGGTCCTCAGGGCGAGAGGGAAACGTCCTATGACTTCTTCGGCGGTGTAGCCGGTGTTGACGGTGAAAGCGGGGTTGACGAACTCAATCCTTTTCAGGTGGTCGGTGACGACAATGCTGGCGGCGCTTTGCTCGACGGCACGAGAGTAGAGCTGAAGTTCTGCGGTGCGTTCGGCAAGGAGGGCCTCCAGACCTTTCATCTTACGGCGGAGGCGTTGCGTCGTGCGGCCATGCCAGCGCCACAGCGCGAAAAGCAGGAGCGCCAGCAGCGCGATCGCGCCGGGCAGCCAGCCGACGTCCCCGCTGAGGAGTGCGGGAATGCCCGCCGTGTGTGGGAGCACCCAAACGGACTGAAATAGATACAGCATCGGTCAGCCTCACTTGACGTCTGCAAGCCCGCCCTGGAGTAGCGCAGGGGATCATGGCCCGGGCCTGCGGCGATTGAATCGTGGCGCCAGCAACGGCGGGGGATGATCCGATGGCCGGCATTCTTGCCGTTGCTAATGCGCGCGAGCCTATTGTAGCATTATAAAAATAATTGGCAATATCGCTCTGAAAGTAAATTACATTGTTGGTGGCGCATAAAAAGCGGCTTCGGGAGCGACGCAATGGCTCCCGAAGCCGTTTGTTCTCGCGCTGATGGGAGAGGGGGCTACCGGCGTCGTTTGCGCGCCAGGCCCCACAGTCCCAGCGCGGCGAGCGCCAGCGGCAGCCCGAAGGCCGGCCCGCGCGCGCCGAATCCGGTAATCCGCACCGCGCTCGGCATGGCCGCGGTGGTGCTCACCGGGCCGTGGAAGGTGCTCGCGCCGTAGACATTCACGTCCTCCAGGCGGTAGAAGTACGTCATGTCTGGCGTCACGTCCGCGTCCAACCATTCATACGTCGCGCCGAAGGTCGCGCCGGGATTTTGCGCGGGGAGGAGCTCCGCGTTGAGGCGGGTCCACGGACCGGCAGCCGACTCGCCGCGATAGAGGTTGAAGCCGAGGTTGTCGAGCTCCTGCGCCGTCTCCCAGGTCACGCGGATGGCGTTCCCCTGCGGCTCGGCGCTGAAGGTGACGAGGTCCACGGCGGTGGG
>JAGPHL010000198.1 GCA_018055515.1 Anaerolineae bacterium | reverse complement strand
AACCCAAGTTGCTATTGCGGCATTGGCTTGCAGCTCGTGGACTTGACAACCCCCTATCGCTGTTTACAATGAAACGGCGCTGCGCCAGGTGCACCATCGAGGTGTGCGGCACTGGTTTTGGGGGAAATGATGACCGATCAACGCGGGTTAACGCTGGGACAGCGGGCCATTCTGATCATTCTGGCCCTGGCTGTGGTAGGCGTGTTAGGGTTCATGTGGCAGACGATTCGGACAACGCAGCAAGGCCTGGCTACGGTGTCCCTCCTGCCGACCCCCACGCCTGGCCCGACGGCTACTTCCACCCCCACTGCCACCCCTGCGCCTACCCCGACCCCCGGTTTCACCCTTCTGACGGCGGGGACGCTGGCCCGTGAGGTCGCTGCCGCCCGGGGCCTGCTCTCGCGCTGGGAGACGCCCCTCACGCCGGTGGACGCTTATGATCTCAGCGTGGTGCTTTATCACCGTTATCAGGCGCAGGTGCCCTTTCCCCTCTCGGAGCGCGCGCTTTTGGAGAGCCTGGGGCTGTGGCCGGCGGACCTCGAGCCGACGCTCGATCCCGTTGCCCAGGCGCAGCTCGCGCCGGCGCTCTATTTCCCCGATGAGGAACAGCTGTACGTGCGACGCGATTGGTCCGGCGAGATAGCCACCATGCGCACCCTGGTCGCTTACAGCTATGCCCGCGCGCTCGCCGATCAGTACGGCAATTTCCCCCGTCTGGAGGCGGAATCGTCCTCGCTGGACCGGCGGCTGGCGCTGGAAAGCCTCGCGCAGGGGGACGCGCTGCTCGCGCTGTGGCTCTACGCCGGTGTGACGCCGGGCTCCCCGGAGGCAGACGCCCTCACCGAGACGGTCGCTGAGATCATCCTGCCGCAGTGGCGCACGCCCGCTCCCCTCCTGGAGCGTCTGGCGCGCCTCCCGCTGGAACTCGGCAGCGCTTTTGCGATCACCCAGTACCACACCGGCGGCGTCGCAGCCATGGACGCGGCGGTCCATCGGCCCGCGCGCGCTACCCGGCAGCTCCTGGAACCGGAAAGTTACGCTACCTGGAACGCCTCGCAGGTCTTCGATCCCTTGACGGTGGATTTGGGGCGCGGCTGGAGCGCGGGACCTGGTGAAACGGTGGGCGCGGCGCTGATGGCGTTCACCTTCGCCGAATGGGGTGGGGAGACCTTCACGCCGACGGTGGCCGGTTGGAGCCACGACTTGCTTCAAACCTGGGAGGGGTCTGAAGGCCAGCGGGTGGTCCTGTGGCAGACGGCATGGGATTCCACTGCCGAAGCCACCGCCGTCTTTGAGAGCCTGGTGCGTCTGGCGCCCACACGGCTTTCCGGCGCGGTGACGCTCACCCTGCGTCCGTCAGGTGTGAATTGGGGCCGCTGGTGGGCCAACGACGGCGGCGCGGTGTACCTCTACCGTTCGAGCGCTCGCGTCTGGCTCCTGTGGGGCGATGACGTCGCCGCCGTAGAAACCGTCGCCAGAGCCCTGCAATAGTTGAAGTTGGCGTCATGGCCGTTTTTGACCGAGCGAGATGAAAATGCGAAAATCAACACGCTGGATCTTGAGCGTCCTGGCGGTCTTGCTGGCGGGGGGCGTTTTCCTGGGCCTGTGGACGTGGTGGACGCTCCGCTATCGCTACCGCGACAGCATCTATGCCGACGTGGAGAGCGTCCCCTCGCGGCCGGTGGCGGTGGTCTTTGGCGCGGGTTATTGGCCCAACGGCACGCTCAGCAATATCCTGCTCGATCGTGTGGAGATGGCTGTGCGCCTCTACGAGACGGGCAAGGTCGAAAAATTGCTCTTCAGCGGCGATAATCGCGTGGTGGAATACAACGAACCGGCGAAGATGCTGGAATACGCCCTTTCACGCGGCGTGCCCCGCGAGGACATCGTCCTCGATTATGCCGGCCGTCGCACTTACGACACCTGCTATCGAGCCAAAGAGATCTTCCAGGTGCAGGAGGTGATCCTGGTGACCCAACGGTACCACCTGCCCCGCGCTTTGCTGACGTGCCGGGGCCTGGGAATGGACGCCATCGGCGTCAAAGCCGATCGGCTGGCGTATATCCGGATCTTCTGGTACTGGGTGCGGGAGATCCCGGCGCTGTGGCAGGCGTGGTTCGATGTTCACATCGGCCATCCCTTGCCGGTGTTGGGGGACCCCCTTCCCATCTTCCCGTAGCAACGCCCCCCATTACCCATTCAAACAGGAGCTGCGTATGTTTCCGACCCGTGAAGATGCCTGGCAACTTTTGACCGAGTTCACCCAAAACCCCCCTCTCCTCAAGCACGCCCTGGCCGTGGAGGCCGCTATGCGCGCGTATGCGCGGCGCTTCGGCGAGGAGGAGGAGCCGTGGGCCATCGTGGGCCTGATCCACGACTTTGATTACGAGCGCTATCCCGACCTTGGACCGGAAGGGCATCCCTTCAAGGGGACGCAGATCCTGCGCGAGCGCGGCTGGCCTGAGACGATCATCCGCGCGGTGCAGGCGCACGCGCCGGAGCTCACCGGCGTGACGCCGACAAGTTCCCTGGAAAAAAGCCTCTATGCCGTGGACGAGCTCACCGGCCTGATCCTGGCAGTCGCGTTGGTGCGGCCGAGCAAATCCATCCTCGATGTGCAGGTGAGTTCGGTCAAGAAAAAGTGGAAGGATCGCGCCTTTGCGGCCGGCGCGAAGCGCGAGGACATGGAACGGGGCGCCGCCCTGTTAGGCGTCCCCCTCGACGAGCATATCGGCGTGGTGCTCGGCGCCCTGCAGGGAATTGCGGCGGAGCTGGGCGTGGCCGGTCCCGCCTAGCGGGATGTGGTGGAACCCGCCCGCGCCAGCTCGTAGGTCGCTTCGGCGCGAACTGCCAGCTCCGTCCAGCTGAAGCGCGCGCGCACCGCTTCGGCAGCGCGCGCGCCGAGCGCCTGCGCCTGCGCCGGATCGGCGAGCAGCGCCAGCAGCGCCTGCACGAACGCCTCCGTGGCGCCGGGCGGGACGAGGATCCCCGTCTGCCCCGGCTGGATGAATTCCTGCAGCTGCCCTACCGCCTCGCCGACGACCGGCACCCCCGCCGCGAGCAGGTCGAGCAGTTTCACCGGACATTTGGTGCGGTTGATGAGCGTATCGTCGAAGGGATAGAGCGCGACGTGCGCCTGGGCGAACAGCTCCGGCAGGCGCTCCGGCGCCACCCATCCGGCATAGACGAGGTCGGCGTCCGGCGGCGCAGCTTCTCCTTCGGCGACCTGCCAGCCGGCATCCCGCGCCAGCTGCAGGAGCGCGACTTCCTCCCCAAACAGTCCCTTTCCCACGACGAGCACCCGCGCGGCGGGGCGCGCTTCGCGCACCCGGCGGAGTACGTCCCACAGACGGCGCAGGTCGAACTCGAAGAAGCGCGTGTAGAGCAGCAGGGTGGGACGCGCGCCGGGGTTTCCCGGCGCCCGCGGGGCCGTCTCCACGACGCCATTGGGCAGATAGGTCACCCGCGCGGGAGGCACTCCTTGCGCCCACACGAGCGTTTCCAGGGCGCGACTGGCCACAGTCACCGCGGCGGCGTGACGCAGACCCCACCGTTCCTGCCAGGCGAAGAAGCGCTTGAGCGGCGGGGAGTAGGGGGCCAGCTCGTTCCAGCCGCCGGGACCCTCCCAATCGTCGGTGTCCACGACGACGGGGAAGTGCCGTCGCAACGCCAAATGCGCCAATCCCGCGTAGGCTTTGGGTTTGAAGGCGTGCACGACGTCGGGGCGCAGCTCGCGCGTGCGTCGGGCGAGCTGCTGCGTGAGTCGTAGCTGGAACCAGCCGGGGATGCCGCGGGGCAGCGGCAGGTTCTCGAGGTGCACGCCGCGCTCTTCCCAGACCCGACCGGCGTCTTCGGGGTTCTGCCAGGGGGGGAGGAGCAGCGTCACGGCATGGCCGCGCGCGGCGAGCGCCTCCGCCAGCGGCAGAGCGCGCACGCTCATGGTCCCGCGCGGACGCAGACCGAAGGGGCCGAGCATCACGATCTTCATCGCATCACTTCGCCGCGCTTTTTGTCTCCCAACGCCGCGATCGGCGCGAAGGAGCGCCGATGGAGGGCGCACGGTCCCCGCGCGGCGAGGGCTGCCTGATGCTGGCGCGTGCCGTAGCCCTTGTGCTGGGCGAAGCCATAGCCGCCGAAGTCCGCCTCCGCGCGTTCGCGCATCCACCGGTCCCGGCTGACCTTGGCGACGATGCTCGCCGCCGCGACGGTCAAGGCGAGCGCATCCGCGAAGGGGAAGCTCTGTTGGGGCAGGGGAATTTCGGGCAGGCGCAGCGCATCAATGAGCAGCGCGTCCGGCAGGAGGGGCAGCGCTACCAGCGCGCGGGTCATCGCCAGTCGCGTCGCCGGCACGATGCCCAGCGCGTCAATCTCTACCGCTGAGGCCCATCCTACCGCCCAGGCCAAAGCCGTCGCCTGGATCGCGGCGAAGGCCGCCTCGCGCTGCGCCGGCGAGAGCTGCTTGGAATCGCGCACGGCGGATAGCTGCGGCGCCGGCAGCTGCGGCGCGAGAATCACCGCGCCGGCGTAGACCGGTCCCGCCCACGCGCCGCGTCCCGCTTCGTCGAGGCCGGCGACGGCCCGATAGCCCTGTTCCCAGAAGCGGGATTCGTGTTCCAGCGATGGTTTTTTGCCTCGCAGTTGAGCGCTTTGCATCTGCCTGAGTCCACTTGGAAATTTGTGTCCGTCCTCAAAGCCGGCGCGCCGGGCCTTGACCTGGAGCGCGGTGCGCCTTCATTTTCTCACAAACACCGCGCTTGCCAAACGGCGAGGACGGCTCAAAGTGGGAATTGCACAATCTTGCTGTGAGGCTATAATCAGGTCATGCAGGAATTGTGTTCACGTTAAGGAGAG
>JAGPHL010000020.1:14803-21411 GCA_018055515.1 Anaerolineae bacterium | reverse complement strand
GAAAAGGAAACCTCTACCCGGAGATTCCCTCTCGTAGCGAGCCACAGCACCGTTTCCCAAATGCCTTGGAAAACACAAGATCTTTGCGACAAAATCATGCGTGATCCACACAGGGCTTTTCAGAAGAAGGCAGGTGAAATGATGGAGACCAACGGAATCAAAAGCGTGGCGGTGTTGACCAGCGGGGGAGACGCGCAAGGCATGAATGCCGCCGTGCGGGCCATCGTGCGCACCGCGTTGTACCGGGGCCTGGATGCCTATGCGATCTACGAGGGCTATCAGGGCCTGGTCGAAGGCGGGAGTTTCATCCGCAAAATGGATTGGGATGCAGTGGGAGGAATTCAACATCGCGGCGGGACCATCATCGGCTCGGCGCGTTCCACCGAGTTCCGCACCCGCGAGGGACGGCTCAAGGCCGCGTACAATCTGGCGACCCACAACATCAACGCCCTGGTCGTGATCGGCGGCGACGGCAGTCTAACCGGCGCCAACATCTTCCGCCAGGAATGGCCCTCCCTGCTCGCCGAGCTGGTCGAACAACAGCGCCTCCCTCCAGAGACGGCGCAGGCCTGCTCACACCTGGCAATCGTCGGCCTGGTGGGCTCGATAGACAACGACATGGCCGGCACCGATATGACCATCGGCGCCGATTCCGCGCTGCACCGCATTACCGAAGCCGTGGACGCCATCAGCAGCACCGCTTCCAGCCACCAGCGCGCCTTCGTCATCGAGGTCATGGGCCGCAACTGCGGCTACCTGGCCATGATGAGCGCCATCGCCACCGGCGCCGATTGGTTCCTGATCCCGGAGTATCCTCCAGATGTGGAGGATTGGGGAGCGCAGCTCGTGGAAGTCCTCAAGGCGGGCCGACGCGCCGGGAACCGCGAGAGCCTGGTCATCCTCGCGGAAGGCGCCCGGGACCGTGCCGGGAATCCCATCACCTCGCAGCAGATCAAGACGGTCATCGAAGAGGGATTGGGGGAGGAAACGCGCATCACCATCCTGGGACACGTGCAACGCGGGGGAGCGCCCAGCGCCTTCGACCGTTATTTCCCCACCCTGCTGGGCTATACGGCCATCGAAGAGCTGCTCAGCGCGCCGCCTGACCGCGAGCCGCAAATCCTGGGCATCCGCGAAAACCGGGTCACCCCGGCGCCGTTGATGGCCTGTGTGGAGAAAACCCAGGCGGTCGCCGCGGCCATCGCGGCGCATGACTACGAACACGCCATGGAGTTGCGCGGCGGCAGCTTTCGGGAGTCGTACCACACCGCCCTCACCCTGATGCGCGCCACGCCCCACGAGCCCGAGCCCGGCCAGAGGCGACTGCGCCTCGCCGTGCTCAACTGCGGCGCGCCGGCGGCCGGCATGAACACCGCCGTCCGCGCCGCGGTCAGATTGGGGACCGATGAGGGGCACATCATGCTGGGGGTCCGCAATGGCTTTCCGGGCCTGGCCAGCGGGCAGGTTCAGGAGATGGGATGGATGAGCGTCGCCGGATGGGCCACGCGCGGCGGCTCCGAGCTGGGCACCGACCGCGATCTCCCTACCAAGGCCGATCTGTACCGCATCGCGCGCACGATCGAGGAGCACAAAATTGACGGGCTGTTGATGATCGGCGGGTGGACCGGCTACGAGGGCGTCTATCAGATGGTGCAAGAGCGCCCCAATTACCCTGCCTTCAACATCCCCATGATCTGCTTGCCGGCGGCCATTGACAACAACCTCCCCGGCTCCGACCTGAGCGTGGGCGCCGATACGGCCTTGAACAACATCGTCGAGGCCGTGGACAAGATCAAGCAATACGCCGTGGCTTCCGAGCGCTGCTATGTGGTGGAAGTGATGGGCCGCTACTGCGGGTATCTGGCGCTGATGAGCGGGTTGGCGACCGGCGCCGAGCGGGTCTACATCCACGAGGAGGGGATCACCCTGGCGGATTTGCTGACCGACCTGGAAATGCTCAAGGAAGGTTTCCATCGGGGCAAGCGGCTGGGGCTGGTCATTCGCAACGAAAACGCCAATCCCTCCTACACCACCGACGTGATCTGCGCCATCTTCGGTGAAGAAGGCCGCGATGTGTTCGACGTGCGCCAGAACATCCTGGGACATCTCCAGCAGGGCGGCGATCCCACGCCCTTTGATCGCATTCAGGCCACCCGGCTGGCCGCGCGCTGCCTCGAATTCCTGATTCAGGAGGCCGAGAAATCCGAGCCGGCAGGGGTCTTCATCGGCCTGCAGGGGGGCAAGGTGACCTTCACGGACCTGCAGGATTTGCCCCGCCTGGCAGATGCCGCACTCCAGCGTCCCAAGACGCAGAAGTGGCTGGATCTCCGCCCCATCGCCAGGATCATGTCCCTGCCGGGGCTGTAGCCTTTCAGCCAGTACCAACAACCTGGCCCTGCGACCGTGACGGTGCGCAGGGCCAGGGCTTTTCAGGCAGACCTCTCAACGCGGCTGTCTCAAGCGAGCTCCTCAACCTGCTCAAACTGGCTGTTGTAGAGCTCCGCGTAGAAGCCGTTCCGCGCCAGCAGCTTCCCGTGCCGTCCCTGCTCCACGATGTCACCGTCTTTCATCACCAAAATCCAATCCGCGTCACGGATGGTGGAGAGGCGATGGGCGATGATGAAGCTGGTGCGGCCCTGCATAATCGTAGCCGTGGCTGCCTGGATCAACACCTCGGTGTGCGTGTCCACCGAACTGGTCGCCTCATCCAAAATGAGGATTTGGGGATCCGCGAGCAGCGCGCGCGCAATCGTCAGCAGCTGCATCTGCCCCTGCGACAGGTTGGTCGTCTCCTCGTTGAGCACGGTCTGATAGCCCTGCGGCAGCGTGCGGATGAAGTGATCCGCATGAGCCGCCTTCGCTGCCGCGATGACCTCCTCGTCAGTGGCCGTCGCACGGCCGTAACGGATGTTCTCCATGATCGTGCCGTTAAAGAGCCAGGTATCCTGCAGCACCATGCCAAACATGCTACGCAAATCACGACGCCGGAAATCCTTGACATTGTAGCCGTCCACCAGAATCGCGCCGGCGTTGACGTCGTAAAAGCGCATCAGCAGTTTGACCATGGTGGTCTTGCCGGCGCCAGTCGGCCCGACGATGGCGATCCGCTGCCCCGGGTCAGCGTAGAAGGTGAAGTCGTGAATGATGATCTTATCGGGCGTGTACCCAAAACGGACGTTGCGGAAGTCCACACGGCCTTCCACTTCGGCCAGCTGCACCGGCGTCTCCGTGTCCGGCTCCTCCTCCGGCTCGTCCAGGAACTCGAAGACGCGCTCCGCGGCAGCGGCGGTCTGCTGCAAGACATTGGAGATGTTGGCGAGCTGCGTGAGGGGCTGTGTGAAGGAGCGCACGTATTGGATGAAGGCCTGGATATCGCCGACGGTGATCAGCTGGTGAATCGCCAGGTAGCCGCCAAGGAGCGTCACCGCGACATACCCCAGGTTGCCAACGAAGTTCATCGCAGGGAACATCAAGCCCGAAAGGAATTGCGACCTCCAGGCCGAAGAGTAAAGGGTTTGATTGAGATCCTCGAAGGTAGCGATGCTCCGCTCCTCACCATTGAAGGCCTTCACCACCACGTGCCCGCCGTACATTTCTTCGATGTGCCCGTTGAGGTGTCCCAGATAATCCTGTTGCTGTCGGAAGTATTTCTGCGAACGGCTGATCACCGCGCGCATGATGACCAGGGAGAGGGGCACCATCAACAGCGCCACCAGGGTCATCTGCCAGCTGATGGAAAGCATCATCACCAGCACGCCGATGAGGGTCACCGTTGAGGTGACCAGATGGGTGAGGCTCTGGTTGAGAGTCTGACTGACGGTGTCCACGTCGTTGGTGATGCGGGAGAGGATCTCGCCGTGATTGGTGCCGTCAAAAGCGCGCAACGGCATGCGGTTGATTTTAGCGGCGATGTTGCGGCGGAAGCTATAGGTGACGTCCATGGACACCTTCGCCATGATCCAGCCCTGAATGTAGCTGCACAGCGCCGAGGTGAGATATAGCCCCAGGGTGATCAGCAAAATGTTGCCGATATAGGCGAAGTCAATCCCCTCGCCGGAGCCGGTGATCTGCGCCATCACGCCCTCGAACAACTTGGTGGTCGCGCGTCCCAGGATCTTCGGCCCGACAATGGAGAAAATGGTCGAGGCGACGGCAAAAGCCAGCACCAGGATAATCGAAGCGCGGTAAGGGGCCAGGTAGTGCAGCAGTTTGATCATCGTGCCGCGGAAATCGCGCGCGCGTTCGCCCCGGCCCATGCGCCGGCCTCCCCCCATCCCTCTCATTCCGCCGCCTGGGCGAGGGGCAGTCGTCGTCGGTCTTTGATCTGTGCTCATGCCAATCCCTCCTCACCAAGCTGTGAGAGCGCAATGTCGCGATAGACCTCGCAGGATTCCAACAACTCTCGATGGGTGCCTTTGCCCACCACACAACCCTCATCGAGGACGATAATCTGCTCAGCGTGCTTGATCGTCGCCACCCGCTGGGAAACGATAAAGAGGGTGCTATCGGTCAGAGTCTCCCGAAGTGCGCGCCGCAGAGCAGCGTCCGTCTTGTAATCCAACGCCGAGAAACTGTCGTCGAAGATGTAGATCGGCGCCCGCTTGACCAGGGCGCGGGCAATCGCCAGCCGCTGTTTCTGTCCGCCGGAAACGTTTATCCCGCCCTGAGCGATCTCGGCCTCCAGGCCCTCCGGCCACGAGAAAATGAACTCACTGGCCTGGGCAACTTCCGCGGCCGCCAGAATCTCCTCGTCCGATGCGTCTTCCCTGCCATACCGCAGATTGCTGGCGATAGTGCCGGAGAACAGGAGCCCTTTCTGCGGGACATAGCCGATCTTCTCACGCAAGTCGTGTTGCGTCACATCTCGAATGTCCACGCCGTCAATCAAAATCGCGCCGCTGCTCACGTCGTGGAAGCGCGGGATCAAATTGACGATGGTGGATTTCCCGGAGCCGGTCGAACCGATGAAGGCCGTCGTCTCGCCGGGGCGGGCAACAAAGCTGATGTTATGCAACACGTCCTTCTCCGCGCCGGGGTAGCGGAAGCAGACATCACGGAATTCCACCACTGCCTCAAACGGTTCGGGGAACGAAACGGGATGTTCCGGATCTCGCAACACCGGTTCGGTTTCCAACACCTCGGTGATGCGGTTGGCAGAGACCGAAGCACGTGGGAGGATGATGAACATCATCGAGAACATGAGGAACGCGAAGACAATCTGCATGGTGTACTGCATGAACGCCATCATGTCGCCCACCTGCATCCGCGCCTCCGCTACCTGATGCGCGCCAATCCAGATGATAAGGAGGATCATCCCGTTCATGACCAACATCATCACCGGCATCATCGTCGCCATGAGGCGGCTGATGAACAGCATCGTGCCGGTCAAGTCGCGGTTCGCTTTGTCGAAGCGCTCGGCTTCGAAGTCCTGCATGTTGAAGGCGCGAATGACCATCATGCCGGAAAGCGTCTCCCGCATCACCAGATTGAGACGGTCAATCAGGTCTTGGATGGCCTTGAAACGGGGCAGGGCAATGGAGAAGACGGTGAGCACCAGGCCCAGCAGCACGGTCACTGCCAGGGCAATGATCCACCACATTGAGGTGCTCTTCTCCAGCGCGCGGATGACGCCCCCGACGCCGATGATAGGCGCGTAAAACACCATCCGCATCAGCATGATGACCACCATCTGCACCTGCGTGATGTCATTGGTGGAGCGCGTGATCAACGAGGCCGTGGAGAACTCGCTAAATTCTGCGCGGGAAAACCGCATCACTTTCTCGAAGACGTCCTGGCGGAGATTTCGCCCCAGGCCAGCGGCGACGCGCGCCGACAGGTACCCCACGCCGATGTTACAGGAGATCGAGAGCAGCGTGAACAGCAGCATCAAGCCGCCGGTGCGCAGGATGTAGCCCATCTGCAGGCCGCCGGTATCCAGGCCCAGCGCGGCGTATTCCGCTTTGACTGCCTGGATCGCCATCTGCGTGAGCATGTTCTCATCGAGGGCGGCGAAACGTTCGTTCATAGTCGCGAGCAGTTGTGTCCGTTGCGCTGCGGGGAGATTGGCCAGCATGGTGAACAGGTCCATGCCCGGCGGCAATTTAGAGAGATCAAAGCCCATCTGGCTGCCGAGAGCCGCCGCACGGGAGGGATCCGCCAGCAGCTGCTCCATCCCCGCCAGCGCGACGAAGGCCCGCGCGAGGATGGGGTTGAGCTGCGCCAGGGTATCCGCATCCACAGACCCGCGCACATAAATGGCCTCGTTCGCCAGCGCCGGGTAGCGTGTCACATAAGTCGCATAATCGGGAGAGGTAGCGTCCACCTTCGTGTAATGCGCCTGAACCAGCGCCTGATCCTCGGCGGACATGAAGAGGAACAGCCGCTCTAAAGTCACCTGACGCAGGGCTTCGGGGACCGCATTTTCCACCCCGCCCTGCTGAATGCCGACATTGACGATGCGCGACATGTAATCCGGCAACGCCAGATCGGCGTTCGCCTGCGCGAAGAGGAGCAGCATCGTCAGCAAGATCGCCGCGATAAAGGGTTTCAGATATTTGGCTAGATGGGTCACTGTTGTTTAACTCCTCCTTCGAAAATAGAGATCAGCG
>JAGPHL010000020.1:0-14703 GCA_018055515.1 Anaerolineae bacterium | reverse complement strand
AATCAGCGAAAAAGCGAGTCAGCGAGCCAGCGAGTCATTTGCGTTCATACGTTCGCACCTTCACACGTTCACACCTTCGCACCTTTACACGTTTCCACGTAAGGAAGTGTAAGTTGTAAACGATAAACCATTTTCCCGAAAATGCAAACGAAACGTCGGTCACAGTCTTGACATAAAAATAGTCCGGCATTTTTACCGATTCAGCGGGACCAGGAGCTCGCCGGATGCCCTTCTCCCGGATGTCGACAAAATGCGACGTGGGCGAGCTCTCTCACCGGATTTGTGATCTCAAATTTCTAGTGTACACTAAATCTGTGAGCGATGGGTATATGAAAGATCAAAACGGCGTTGAGGACCAGTTCAGCCATGCAACAGGCTTCATCTCAAGCATCCAGGCATAACTCTCCCCTGCTCGAACCGCACAAGGTGCTCATCTCCGTGCTCCTGGGGCTTGCCGGATTCGCGGGGGCATTCTTTAGCCCGCAATTTTCTGTACCGCCGCTCACACTCTCGATCCTGTGGTCTTACACTTTCCCCTTGCTTGCCGCCATGGCTTATGGAGGACGTTACGGCCTCATCGCGGGGCTTGTTGGCGGCGCCCTCTACCCCTTCTTCTTGTGGGACACCAACGGTTGGGCCAATGCCATCACCGCCGCGCTGATCCTGGGATGGTTTGTCTGGCATGGCTATGGCGCTCAAAAGTATGCCCAACGCCCCTCTTTCTGGAATCACCCGCTGACGGTCCAAGTTCTTTATGCCGCGGTCTATGCAGCAATCACCCGCTACGGGTATCCGCACGCGCTCGCTGCCAATCCGCCGAGCTGGGCGCCTCAGGCTCTCACTTCCCTGCCGGTAGAAATACTGAATGGGGTCGTTGTCAAGGGCACGCTCAACCTCTTTCTCGCTTTCAACGCCGCGACAACGCTCCTCATCCTCCCCGAAGTGCGCCGGTTCCTGCGCCTGCCGGTAAAGCCGGAATCCCGTGATAACAGCAAGATTGTGCTGATCACATTCCTCAGCGCCCTGTTTCTGTGGGCAATGTTGCTGACCGCTTTTAGCATTTTTATCGAGTATGACTTTCCCGCCGGCATATTCCCCTTCGATGATCCAAAGGAACTCATCGCCCTGATACTCTTTGTTTTCGTGGGGTTGACGACCGGCGCTATCATCGCGGGGTACGTGGAACGGCAACAGCGCGCGACCCTGGCACTCGCTGCCAGCGAGGCGCGGTTTCGCGGCATCTTCGAACAGGCCGCCATGGGCATTACCCTCGCTACCCTGGATAGGCGCTTTTTACGGGTCAATCAGCAGTTCTGCCAGATGACGGGCTACACTGCCGAAGAGCTGCTGCAACGGAGCTTCCAAGACATCACCCATCCCGACGATCGGGAACCCAATCGGAAGTTGTCCGAGAAATTGATGCGGGGTGAGCAAGACACCTTCGCGCTGGAAAAACGCTACATCCGCAAAGATGGCAGTTACTTTTGGGCTAACGTCACCGTTTCACTGCAGCGCGACCTCGAAGGCAAGCCAGAATATTATATCGCCGTCGTCGAAGACATCACCGCACGCCGCCAGATGACCGAGGCCCTGCGCGAAAGCGAGCTGCGCTATCGTAACACGTTCGAAAAGGTGGCGGTCGGCATCAGCCATACCACACTCGACGGACGGTTCCTGCGCATCAATGACCGCTTCTGTGAGATCACAGGCTACTCGCGTGAAGACCTGTTGACGCGCAGCTTCCAGGGCATCACCTATCCCGGCGATCTGTCCCTCGATGAGCAATTGGCGGAGACGTTGCTCTCCGGGAAACAGGACACCTATCAGCGTGAAAAGCGCTACCTGCGCCCCGATGGCTCGCTGGTGTGGGTCAGCATCACCGTCTCGCTGTTGCGAGATGAAAACGGGACCCCCACTCACTTCATCAGCGTCATCGAAGACATCACGGCGCGCAAACAAGCCGAGGAAGCGCTGGCGCGCGAACGGATCCTCCTCCGCACGCTGATTGACAATCTGCCCGATGCCGTGTATGTCAAAGACCTGCAGCTGCGCAAAGTGCTGGCCAACCGCGCCGATATCACGAATATGGGCCTTACCGACGAAGCCAGCGCGTTGGGCAAAACTGACTTCGACATCTTCCCGCCGGAGATCGCCGCAAAATTCGCCGAGGATGACCAGGAAGTGCTTCGCACCGGCGTCCCCCTCTTCGACCGCGAGGAGCGCCTCGTCCGTCCCTCCGGTGAGGAACACTGGCTGCTCACTTCCAAACTGCCGTTGCGCGACGCTCAGGGGCAGGTGATCGGCATTATCGGCATCGGGCATGACATCACGAAGCGCCGGCATGATGAAGAAGCCCTGCGCGAAAGCAATCAGCAGCTGCTGGAAGCGCTGGCGGAACTCCAGGACACGCAAAAGCGCATGATCCAGCAAGAGCGTCTCGCCGCCGTCGGCCAGCTCGCGGCCGGCATCGCCCACGATTTCAACAACATCCTCGCGGTCATTGTGCTCTATGCGCAGATGGCGTTGAAAGCGCCGGACCTGCCGGAGGGCCTTGCAGGACGTCTGCGGGTCATTCTGGAACAATCCAAACGCGCCGCGGATTTGATTCAGCAGATTGTGGATTTTAGCCGCCGTGCCATCCTGGAACGTCGCCCCCTGGATCTGTTGCCTTTTGTGAAGGAACAACTCCAGCTGCTGGAACGCACCTTACCGGAGAATATTCACCTCACCCTCAAGGCAGAGGGAGACGAATTCATCGTCAATGCCGATCCCACCCGTCTGCAACAAGCGCTCTTCAACCTCGCGGTCAATGCGCGGGACGCCATGCCGCAAGGGGGAGAGCTGTGCATCGGGCTGGGGCGCCTGAACTTTGCCGATCGCGCGGCAGCGCCGCTCCCCGAGCTGGAACCCGGCGCGTGGGTCCAACTCAGCGTCACCGACACCGGCAGCGGCATCCCCCCCGACGTGCTCGCTCACATGTTCGAACCGTTCTTCACCACCAAACCCCCCGGCAAAGGCACAGGGTTGGGACTGGCGCAGGTTCACGGCATCGTCAAACAGCATCAAGGCGAGATTGGGGTCACGACGCGCCTTGGCGAGGGGACCACCTTCACGATTTATCTGCCGGCCGTCCTCACCCACAAGGCCAGCACGTTCGCTCCCGGCCAGGAGCCGCTGGCCCTGGGGCAGGGTCAGTACGTGCTGGTCGTCGAGGATGACATCAGCGTCCGCGGCACGCTGGTCAACACCCTGGAGCTCCTGAATTATCGTACCTATCAAGCGGCGAACGGACACGAGGCGCTGGCGATTATCGAACAGCATCCCCAGGAGATCGCCCTGATCCTCAGTGATTTCATCATGCCAGAGATGGGCGGGGAGGCCTTGCTGGGAGCGCTGCGTCAACGGGGATTGCCACAGCCGGTGATCATCCTGAGCGGCTACCCTCTCCTGACCGAACTCGACGAGTTGCGCGCGCAGGGGCTCACCGATTGGCTGCTCAAGCCGCCGGAGGTAGAACATCTCGCCAGTGTCATCGCGCAAGCGTTGAGCCGCAGCTCCGAGAAGGGGCCAAAGTCCCCCTAGAACAAGGCGCGTCGGTCATGAAAATGTGAGTCTGGAGCAGAGGCCGCAACAGTCTTCTACTCACGGCTCACTATTTCTAATTTCTGAGTAACTGTTCAACCACTGACTAAAAAACACAAGATTCCATGACCGCCGCTGAGGATTGAGAATCAATTTTTCCCCCTATCCCCTTCCCCCCGCGCAGCGCGGGGGGAAGGGGAAAAGCCACAAATCACAAAGGTTCATCCATCGCCGTCTAGCTGCCTGGTACAGGCTAAACAGTTACATTTCTGAGGCAGTACCGCCCCGGAATTATTCCGAATCGGGACGATGTTGTTCCCCTTGTTGTGCGCCGGCGATGTGGAACCCGCAATAGGCCAGCTGCTCGAGCAACGCATCCGGCAGCGGATCCCACTGCCCCACCTTGCGCGCGATGTGTTCCGTCCAGCTGTAGGTGGAAAAATCGAAAGTCTCCTCGCGCCCGCCCGTCAGGGGGATTTTGTAATGGGCGCGCCGATAGTAGTCCTGCGCGAGATAGCCCTCGTCCATCTCCGCCATCGCCGCAGCGACGGCCTCCTCATCCAGTTCCGGGTAGCGATCCTCGAAGAGCGTGAATTCCAGCGGGTAGCGCGGACGCGGGGGCGGCGCTTCGGCAGGATAGCCCATCGTCAACTGCACGAGGGGAAACACCCGCGGCGGCAGGTGATATTTCTCAGCGATGGCTTTGGCGCGATAAGGCGCATTCCCCAGGAAGCAACTCCCCAACCCCAGGCTCTCCGCCGCGATGACCATGTTCTCCGCCATCAGCGCCGTGTCCTGAATGCCAAAGAGCAGCAACGCCAGGTCGTTCGAGACGATGCGCCAGTTCCGCCGCGCCAGCACCCGTTCCAGACGGTGCGCGTCCACGCAAAGAGTGAAAAGCCAGGGCGCATGGAAGGGATTCTGCTTTTGCCGGCGCGACAGCAACAGGCTGCCCATCTGATAGGCGAAGGGCGCCTGCTGTCCCGCGCGCACCACCGCCGTCAACACTTCATCCGAAGGCATCTCGTCCGTGTACTTGCGCAGTGACTTGCGCTGCTGCAAGAGTTCCAGAATCGGATTGGTAATCATTGACACTCCTTTCCACTCATCGTGCCCACGCCCCTTCAGGGCGTCGTCCGCATCAACAAATTCGCCAGCAAATTGCGCGAGGTGACGTACAGCTCATCCAGGCCCTGCTCCTGCGCCAGTTCGCCCGCCCGTTCGTAATCCGCTCGGGCTTGCGGGAAGTCGCCTGAAGCCTCCGCCGCCATCCCACGGTACAGATACGCGACTGCCGAACGCGGAGCGATCTCCAACAGGGCCTCCGCCGTCTGCCGGGCAGCTTCCCACCGCCTCGTCTGCACCTCAAGCTGCCCGCGAAGCGTCAGATATGCCTCACGGCTACTGCAAGCCGCCTCCGCCGCGGCAAACGTCTCCGCTGCCAGGGGATCGCCTAGCGCGGAGAGCAACACGCCCTTCAGCGTCAGCAGCTCGGGATTGGCAGGATCGAGCGCCAGCGCAAATTCCGTCTGCTCCAGCGCCCCCGCGTAATCCCCCGCCGCCGCCAGGTCTGTCGCCTGCAGCTGCGCGCGGTACACGGCCTTCACGGCCGGATCAGGCGCGAAGAAACGCGCATAGACGAAGCCCAATGCGGCGAGCAAGGCCACGGCGAGCGCCGCCCAACGCAAGCTGCGACGCCGCGCCTCCCGGCGCCGGGCGGCCAACCAGAGGTCCAGCGTCCACCACCAGGCGTCAGCATCGGGCTGCACCTCCTGCCGGCGAGCGGCAAGCACCCCCGCGCCACCGATGCGCTTCAGGAACAGCGCCGCCTTGCTGCGATACTGCGCTGCGACCGTGTCGAAGCGCGTCTGTTCCGCCGTCACGTCGGCGCCCCGTTCGCGGAGCGTCGTCAACAACGCCGCTGCCTGATCGAACCCCGCAGGAAGTTGCAACGCCGTCGGTGCGTCGCTGCGGGAAAGGTCGCTCACACCCTGCTCCAGGGAGTCGAGCAGCGAGCGCAGCGTCTCCAGGGGCGTCATCGGCGCCTTGCGGCCCGAAATGCTGAACAACTCTGCCTTGCCCATCTAGCGGATATCCTCCCCCTCCACCCAAGCCGCGCTCAAATCCAGCACAGCCGTGAATGAACTCGAATCTTTACACAGGAAACGCCATGTGCTGGCGTACACTGGGCCAGCACGAAAATGACGTGGGCACCTGGGCACCTGAGCGCGTGGGCACGTGTTTATTTTCAAAGCAGCTTATACCCAAACGGCCCGATTGACAACCCTTTCAACCGCTCTATACTCAGCTCGACATGGCCGCAATTCTCGAAATCGAAAATCTGACCAAAACCTATCGCAAGGCGCCTCGTCCTGCGCTCCAGGCGCTCAATTTGCAGGTCGAAGAGGGCGCCATCTACGCTTTTGTCGGCCCCAACGGCGCCGGCAAGACCACGACCATCCGCATCATCGCCACCCTGCTGGCCTTCGAGCAGGGCGATGTCCGCCTGGGCGGCTATTCCACCCGCACCCATCCCCGCGACGTGCGACGGCTCCTCGGCTACATCCCCGACGAATTCGGCCTCTACGATGAAATGTCCGCCGTGGAATACCTGGAGTTCTTCGCCGCCTGCTACGGGATCGCGCCGGAAAAACGCCGCAGCATCGTCGCCGATCTGCTGGACCTGGTGGGATTGACGCCGCGCGCCGCCGACGAAGTCCGCACCCTTTCCCGTGGGATGCGCCAGCGGCTGGGATTGGCGCGGGCGCTCGTCCATGAGCCGCTGCTCATCCTCGCCGATGAACCGGCATCGGGCCTCGATCCCCGCGCGCGCGTCGAGCTGCGCGACATCCTCCGCGCCCTGCAGGAGCTTGGCAAAACCATCTTCATCTCCTCGCACGTCCTGCGCGAGCTCGATGACATCGCCACACACGTCGGCATTCTCGAACAAGGACGCATGGTCGCTGCCGGCGCGCCAGAAGAAATCCGCCGCCAGGTGCGCCCTCATCGCCGCGCGCGGATCACGCTCCTCGGCCCCCCCGACGACGCGCAGGCCTGGCTCGCGCAACAGCCGACGATCCTCAGCGTCGCCCCGGCGCCGCCGCTCAACGGCGAAGTCCCGCGTTCCGAGCTCGTGGTCACCGTCGAAGGCGACGACGCCACGCTCGCGGGCCTGCTCGCCGCCCTTGTGGCAAACGGATTCCCCGTGTTCGCCTTCACCGAGGAACGCGAGACGCTGGAAAACCTCTTCCTCGATCTGACGCAGGGCGGCATCTCGTAGAGGCTGCTGCCGGGATGGATCTCGCGCTCTACATTCACGTCCCCTTCTGTGTGCGGCGCTGCACGTACTGCGATTTCGTGACCTACGCCGACCGCCCGGCCCTGCTGACACCCTACGCCGCCGCCTTGCTCACGGAGCTGCGTCAGCAGGCGGCCACGCTGCTGGCGCGACATCCCACCGCAAGCGCGACGACGCTCTACTTTGGCGGCGGGACGCCCTCCTTGCTGCCCCCGGCCGCCATCGCCGCCCTCATCGAGGCCGCGCGCGAGGACCTGCACCTCTCCCCTGCCGCCGAAATCACCCTGGAGGCCAATCCGGGGACGGTGCAGCTGGAACAACTCAGCGCCTTGCGCCGGGCCGGCGTGAACCGGCTCAGCCTCGGCGTTCAGTCCGCCGACGCGGGGGAATTGCGCCTGCTGGGTCGCATCCACACGTGGGAAGAGGTCACCCGCACCGTAGCAGCCGCCCGTCAGGCCGGTTTCGATAACCTCAACCTCGATTTGATCTTTGGCCTGCCTGGACAGACGCTGACGCCATGGCAGCACACCCTCGAAGCGACCCTCGCGCTGGCGCCAGAACACCTCTCGCTCTACGCACTGACCCTGGAGCCGGGGACGCCGCTCGCGGAGGCAGTCGCGCGTGGCGCGGTGCCTGAGCCGGACCCCGATCTCGCCGCCGACCTCTACGAATGGAGCAGTGACCGCCTGCACCGCGCGGGCTTCTGGCAATACGAGATCTCCAACTGGGCGCGCGGAGCCGTCCCCGCGCCAGAGATCTGGGCCTTGCCCCCGGCCGGGCGCACCGAGGCCATCGGGCCGTGGATTTCGCGGCACAACCTCCACTACTGGCGCAATGGCGCCTGGCTCGGCCTCGGCGTCGCCGCCCACAGCTATCTGGAGCACCGCCGTTGGAGCAACCTCACGGATCCCGCCGCCTACATCGCCGCCGTCAACGCCGGGGAAACGCCGGCGGCGGAAGCGGAGACGATCTCCCCCACTCTGGAGCTCGGCGAGACGATGATGCTGGGGTTGCGCCTGGCAGAAGGCGTCACCGACGCGGCTTTTCGCGCCCGCTTTGGCGTGGGCCTGGCAGAAGCCTGCGGCGCCGCTATCGAGACGTATCAGCGCCACGGGCTGCTCTCGTGGGATGGCGCGCGCGTGCGGCTCACCGCGCGGGGACGACTGCTGGGGAATCAAGTCTTCGGCGCGTTTCTGCCGGAGTCGGACGGGGAAGAAGTCCGCCAGGGGAAATGAAAGAGGGACCTTCACCCCCGGGCCGCACCCTCTTTCGGAGACATCCCCATTTCTAGCGGATCGGCATCCGGGAGACCCGCCTCGGGTGCGGAACGGATAGCCTGAATCAGCACCTGGATATCGAGCGTCTTGAGCACATAAGCCACCGCCCCCGCTGCCAGGACGGCCTCTTCCTCCCGGCTGTCGGGATAGGAGGTGAGCACGATGATCGCGGAATGCGGGGCCGCCGCGCGCAACGCCGCCAGCGTCGCCAGGCCATCGGGCGTCTTCGTCTCCAACAGGATCACATCCGGCAAGAGCGCGCGTGCAGATTCTACCGCCTGCACGTACCGACCGGTGCTCTTCACGACCTGCACATCGCCGGTTGCGGCCAGGCAGGCTTCCAACGCTTGCCGTACTGGCTCATGCTCGTCCACAATCAAGACGCTGATCATGTCTTCAGTATAGAAGGGGGCCGGGCTGGAAGCCAGTGCCATGTTTCCCCCTCTCCTGGGATAAACTGCCCCGCCAGACGTCGGCCGCGCCATTGACTTTTTTGCCCGGCGCGTCTATACTGGGGTGCGTCCAGGGAATCACTGACAAAACAACTTTCACGCATTCAGGAGGATACCATGGCGGAACCCAAAGGTCATATTGTGGGCGAACACGCGGAACACACGGTGATGTTGTATGCGCTCTCGACCTGCATCTGGTGTCGCAAGACGCGCCAGCTGCTCGAGGACGAGAAAGTGACCTATGACTATCTCTATGTTGATCTGCTGGAGGGCGAAGAACGCCAGGCAGCAGAACGGGAAGTGCGGCAGTGGAATCCGGCCACGTCCTTCCCCACGCTGGTGATTGATGGCGCCGATTGCATCGTGGGCTTCAAACCCGACGCCATCCGGGAGCGATTGGGCCTATGAGCACCCGCCCTGTCATCACGGCGGAACAGATTGACGCGCTGTACGACCGGCTCGACCGTGAGGCGCGCGCCGGCGGGTACAACCTCAATCCCGATGTGGAGTTCACCCGGGGTCTGGTCGAAGGCCTGCTGGTGAACGAGGCCCGTTACGGCTACTGGGCCTGTCCCTGCCGGTTGGCAGCGGGTCACCGTGAACAGGATCTGGACATCATTTGCCCGTGCGACTACCGCGACCCCGACCTGGAGGACTACGGCGCCTGTTATTGCGCCCTCTACGTCTCCGACGCGGTCGTGCGCGGCGAGCAGCCGCTACACTCCATCCCAGATCGCCGTCCGCCCGCTGAACAGCGCGCCGTCCCGCCTGCCGGGCCGCAGCACGAGGAGGAATTCGTCGGCTTCACCCGCAGCGGGATGCCGGTGTGGCGCTGCAAGGTGTGCGGGTATCTGTGCGCCCGCCCGCAGCCGCCGCTCAAATGCCCTATCTGCAAGGCCGATCAGGATCGCTTCGAGCGCTTTCTGTGAGCCGACGCCGTCAGCATCCCCTGGCGCCGCATGAGACTGGCGCAGCTCGCCGGGGAGGAGCTTGCCAGCAGAGCGCGCCAAACTGACTGCAAGGCCGAGGCGGATCAAGGTTGGCGGAGCGTTTGCTCCGCCAACCGCAACTTTTTCAATGGCGCTCACGTATGGATACAGGCAAAGCCGTTCCAGAGCGCTGGCGGTTTTGCAAAAAGCCTTGTCCTAGGACACGAATGATTCACGAATGACTCACGAGGGGGAATCCATGAGCCGGGGAGACATTCTCATCGCCGACGATACGCCCGCAAATCTGCGGCTGCTTTCCAACATGCTCAGCGACCAGGGCTACAAAGTCCGCGCCGTCATCAACGGCCAGATGGCGCTGACCGCCGTCCACGCGGCCCCGCCGGACCTCATCCTGTTGGACATCCGGATGCCGGGCATGAGCGGCTATGAAGTGTGCGAGGCCCTCAAGGCCGACCCCAGCACTCAGGATATCCCTGTCATCTTCATCAGCGCGCTGGACGAAATCCACGACAAGGTGAGGGCCTTCACCGTCGGCGGCGTGGATTACGTGACCAAGCCCTTCCAGTTCGAGGAAGTTTTAGCGCGCGTGCAGACCCATCTGGCGTTGCGCAACCTGCAGCGACAGCTCCAGGAGGAAATCCTCGCCCGCGACAAGCTCATCGGTGAGCTCGACGCTTACGCGCACACCGTCGCCCACGACCTCAAGAATCCCCTCACCGTGTTGGTGGGCTATAGCGAATTGTTGGAAAAGCGCTACGCGCAGCTGCCCCCGGAGCAGCTCGAACACAACCTCCATGCCATCGCCACCGGCGCGCGCCGCATGACGAACATCATCAACGAGCTGCTGTTGCTGGCCAGCGTGCGGGAGATGAACGAGGTGCAGATGTCCCCGCTGAACATGGCGCACATCGTCGGCGAGGTCCAAACGCGGCTCGAGGACATGCTCACCCGCGCCGAGGCGCAGCTCGAGACGCCCTCGAGCTGGCCCGTCGCGCTGGGGTACGGTCCGTGGGTCGAGGAAATCTGGGTCAACTATGTGAGTAACGCCGTGAAATATGGCGGCGTCCCGCCGCACATCCGTCTCGGCGCCACGCCCCGCGATGACCGGGTCTATTTCTGGGTGCAGGATAACGGCGCCGGCATCCCGCCCGAGCAGCTGGGCAAGCTCTTCACCCCCTTCGAGCGGTTGAATCAAGTGCACGCCGAGGGGCACGGATTGGGACTTTCCATCGTCCACCGCATCGCCGAAAAACTCGGCGGCGCCGTTGAGGTGCACAGCACGCCCGGCGCAGGCAGCGTCTTCGGCTTTCTCCTGCCCGCAGCCCCCAATTCGTGACGCCGGAGCCTCTTCATGGATTGGCAACAGCTCTTTTATCTGATCCCGGTGGTGTTCTTCGTCGTCCTGCCCTCGCTGATCGGCATCATCGTGACGCTGGGCATCGCCCGCTATGCCTGGATCCGCCGCACAGTCCCCGGCGCGAAATACCTGGCCTTCTACATGCTCACCGCCACGTTGTGGTCCAGCGCCTCGCTGGCCCAACAGTTCGCCACCGTTCCGCGCATGCAAGCCTTATGGGACAACGTGGGGCTCATCGGCGTGGTCTTGATGCCGATGTGGTGGTGGGCTTTCGCGATGAAATATGCCGGCGGCGTCGCGCGATTGCAGGCCCGGCACTGGCTCATGCTCGCCATCGCCCCCGTCCTCATCCTGGACATGGTCTGGTTCCGGTTCCTCTTCCTTCCCAACCAGCCATCCGCGCCGGGGCCGCTGATGTTCTTGCCGAGCCTTTACGCCCTCATCGCCCTGGCTGCTGGCGGCTGGCACATGATTCGGGGCATGATCCGCGCTCCCATGTATCGGGGGCAGTTCATCACGGTGACGGTAGGCATCCTCTCGGTCTGGGTGATTGCCTTTGCCGAGAATGCCGGCCTGCGTCTCTTCCCCGATTTTAGCCTCCTGCCCGCCGCTTTCGCCATTGGCAGCCTGATCTGTGCCCGAGGCATCGCCCGCCATCAGACCTTCGACATCGTCCCCGTGGCGCTTGATACCATCATCGAAAGCATTGACGATGGCATCGTCATCCTGGATCTCCATCACCGCATCGTGGACGTGAACCCCGCCGGGCAGCGGATGCTCAACCTTTCCAAACCCCGTGCCATCAGCAGTGCCATCAGCGAATGCCTGTCGGAATGGGCGACCCTGCTCGCCGATGCGGAACGCGGCGTGCGTCCCCTGGAGCTGAACTGGGACGGCGGGGAAACGCCGCGCACCTACGAGATCCACATCACGCCCCTCTACGGGCGCCGCCAAATCCTCAACGGCCGGGTGCTGATCCTCCATGACATCACCGCGCGCAAAAGGAACGAGGAAGAGCTGCGCCGGGCCAAGGAAGCCGCCGAGGCCGCCAATCGCGCCAAGAGCATCTTCCTGGCGAACATGAGCCATGAGCTGCGCACCCCGCTGAATGCCATCCTGGGCTTCTCGGCCCTGATGAGCCGCGATCCCCAGCTCACCGCCGAGCAACGCGAGAACCTGGCGACCATCAATCGCAGCGGGCAACATCTGCTCACCCTCATCAATGACGTGCTGGAAATGTCCAAGATTGAAGCCGGACGCACCAGCCTTTACAACCACAACTTCGATCTCGAACGGATGCTGCGCACGCTCGAAGACCTGTTTGCGCTCAAGGCCAGGGAGAAAGGCCTGACGCTGATGATCGAACGCGCCCCCGATGTGCCCCTCTACCTGCACGCCGATGAGAGTAAACTGCGGCAAGTGTTGATGAATCTCATCAGCAACGCCATCAAATTCACGCCAGAAGGCGGCGTGACCCTGCGGGTTGGCTTCCGCCCGGAGGACGAGTCGCGCGGACGCCTGTTCTTCGAGGTTGAGGACACCGGCATCGGCATTCCAGAGGCGGACCGCGAACGCATCTTCGAACCGTTCATTCAGTCCACCGGCGGACATGAGGCGCAGGAGGGCACGGGGTTAGGGCTGGCCATCAGCCGCCAGTTTGTGGAAATGATGGGTGGCACATTGACCGTCATCAGCGAGCCGGGGCGGGGCAGCCTCTTCAAATTCGACATTGCCGCGAGCCTGGCAGACGCCGAAGACCTGTCGCAGCCCGCGCCGACCGGCCGGGTCATTGGGATCGAGCCGGGCCAGCCGACCTATCGGCTGTTGATCGCCGAGGATCGGGAGACCAATCGCACCCTGCTGTACAAGTTGCTGCAGCCGCTGGGCTTCGAGGTGCGCCTCGCTACCAACGGCCTGGAGGCCCTGCAGGTGTGGGAGGAATGGGATCCGCACCTGATCTGGATGGACATGCGGATGCCGGTGATGGACGGATACGAGGCCACGCGCCGCATCAAGGCCACGCTCAAGGGGCAGGCGACCGTCATCGTCGCCCTCACCGCAAGCGCCTTCGACGAAGACCGCACCGTGATTCTCTCCGGCGGCTGCGACGACTTCGTCCGCAAGCCGTTCCGCGAAGCGGAGCTCTTCGAGGTGTTGACGAAGCACCTGGGCGTCCGCTTCATCTATGATACCGGCCCGGTCGAGCCGGGGCCGGTGGAGGAGGAAAAGGTCGCGCTCACGGCGGACACGCTGCGCACGCTGCCGGCAGCATGGCGGACGCAGGTTCACGCCAGCGCGGAGCAGGCGGACAGTGAACGCCTCCTCGAGTTGTGCGACACCCTCGCCGCCGACCATCCCGGCCTGGCGCAGCAGCTCACGACCCTGGTCAACGACTTCCGCTTTGACGTCATCATGCAGCTCACCCAGGAGACGTGAGCGGGGGATCCTTCAACGCGCTCTGCCGGTAGGCTGCCATCTCGATGACGGTGTGATGCAGGCGCGCCTCCTCAGCGGCAAACGCCAGAAGATGGCTCTCCAGGGACGCGCGGGCCGTCGTGAGCGCCGCCCCCCGATCGTGCACCGCTCGCACGAACGCGCGCATCAGCCCCATGTCGCCGCCGCCGTGACCGCTAGCAGTCTCGAGCCCCGGCGCCGGGCGGATGACTTCCACTTTGCCGGTCAGGTGATCGTGGATTTCCAACACCTGCTCGTCGGCGTAGTAGCAGCCCCGTAAGGTAGCGCGCGTCCCGTCGTAGCGCATCGTGCGCCCCTCACGGTGCGAATGCCCGTGCATCACCAGCACGGCCGTCGCGCCGCTCTCCAGGCTCAGGGTGACGATCTGATGATCCACGACGTCGTTGTCGCAGTGATAGACACAGCGTCCGTAAGGGCCGCTCCGCAACGCCTCCCAGCGCCCCGCGAGGCTCGTATCTTCGGCGATGACGGAGAGGGGCCAGCCGCGATAATCCATGGCGCGGTCGAGGGGCGGCAGCAGCCGGCGCGCCCCGCGCGCCACGGTCGGATGATGCAACAGCAGCTTCGCGCCCCAACGTTCCAGCCAGTCGGGTGAACGCTCGGCAATCTGGAGCAGCGGCTGCATCTCGATGTAGAGACGCGGCGCATACCAGGGACACGTCTCCGCCGCGGGGCAGCCATCGGTACAGCGTTGGGGCGCTCCCGGCGGGGCGTTTTCGGGACGGTAATGCGTCAGCGCGCCGCTGGAACTGAGCCGTGCCGTGCGTCCCAGGTTCCAAAACAGAATGTCGAGGTCGTGACAGCACTTCGCCAGAATCATGGGACTTTCCAGCGCGCTGTTGCGCCAGTTCCCGCGCACGTAAGAATGCGCCATGTGCCAGTAGGAGACGTTCTCGCGGTGTTCCACGGTGATGATCTCGCCGAGCCGACCGGATTCCAGGATCTCGTGGAGGGCCGTGAAAAACGGCGCGTAACGCAGCACATGGCAAATCTGCAACAATCGTCCGGTGCGCTCTGCCGTCTGCACCAGCTGCACACAGCCCGCGAGGGTCGTCGCCATGGGCTTCTCCAGCAGCACCTCGTAGCCCGCCTCCAGCGCCGCGACCGCCGGTTCGACATGCAGCGTGTCCAGCGTGCAGACCAACGCCGCGGCAACGGGCAACCGACGCGCGATCAACGCCTCCCACGACTCGAATTGCAGCTCGGGGGGGATGCCATGCGCGGCGGCGAAACGCGCCCGTCGCACGGGATGAGGCTCCGCGACGGCCACGAAACGCAGCTCCTCGGGATGCGCCAGCGCGTAAGGGGCATA
>JAGPHL010000197.1 GCA_018055515.1 Anaerolineae bacterium | reverse complement strand
AAGGAGGCGTTCCATGCAGGTCGTGCTGAAATGCGATGTCAAAGGCCTGGGTCAGGCCAACGAAGTGAAAAATGTTTCGGAAGGCTATGCTCGAAATTATCTGATCCCGCGCGGATTGGCAATCCCCGCGACGAAGGAATCGCTGGAATGGGTGGCGCGAGAGCAAGAACAGGTGCGGACGCTTGCCGGGCAGCAGCGTGCTCGCGCTGAAGCGCTGGCGCGGCGGATCAACGAAAAGCCCCTGCACTTCAAGGTCAAAGCCGGCGAGACAGGGCGCATGTACGGCTCCATCACCTCCAAGGACATCGCTGAAGCCCTTAGCGAGGTGTTGAACACCGAGTTCGACAAGCGGATGATCGAGCTGGAACACCCGATTCGGCAGATTGGGGTGCATCTGGTGGAAATCAAACTCCCGGCCAATGTGAGTGCCCAGGCGCAGGTCATCGTGGAAGCGGAGGATCAATGACAGAAGGCCTGGGCCTGTGGCTGCGACGTGCTCGCGAGGCGCAGCAGCTCACGTTGGACGATGTGGAAAAGAAACTGCGCATCCGACGCCGTTACCTTCAGGCGTTGGAAGCCGGCGATTATTCAGCGTTGCCGGGGCAGATTCAGACCCGAGGGTTCCTGCGCAATTACGCGCGCTTCCTGGGCGTCCCGCCTGAGGAGGCGCTCGCCCGCTACGAGGCGGAAGTCGAAGGGCGCCCCTGGCAACCCCACACGCGCTCGCTCCCCGAAGAGACCCGTAACCCCGCTTTGGATCGTCCGACCGTCTTCCCTTCCCCCCCCTCGGAGGCAGAGGAGCTCCGTCCCGCGCGGGATTTGTCGCATACTCTCATGCCGGTCTTTTTGGGCGCGATGCTGGTGTTCCTGTTGGTTGCCGTCGGCGCGGCTATCACCCTGCAGTTCATGGGCTCCGCTCCGCAGGCGGCAGCGCCGACTTCAACGCCAACCCCTTTGCCTGCCTTGACGGAGGTCGCGCCTACGCCGGAGATTCTGACGGGCGGTGCTTTCACGCCCTCTCTCGATGGGACGGTGACGGTGCGGCTCGAACCCACGCAACATGTGTGGGTCCGCCTGGTCGCCGATGGGACCGTCATTTTCCAGGGGATCGCCGCGCCGGGGCAGTCGCTGCAGGCGACCGCGACGACGCAGGTGCAGGTCGAGACAGGCAACGGCGGCGCGTTCGGCCTTTTCGTCAATGGCGCTGATTGGGGCCTCCTGGGAGGAAATGGGCAGCTCGTGCGCCGCGCCTGGTCGCCCCAGGGCGAAATTGCTTTACAGGTGCCATAGTCCGTATGCCTGCCAGACCCGCTTCCAAACCGCGCTTTCATCTGGTCACCCTGGGTTGCCCCAAGAACACCGTGGACACGAATGCCATGGCCTTTCTGCTGCAGCGCGCGGGATACCGCCCCGTGGCGCGTCCTGAGCAGGCTGACGTGATCATCGTCAATACCTGCGGCTTCATCGCCGACGCGCGTGCCGAATCCCTGGAGACGTTGCAATCCCTGGCCGCGAACCTGCGACCCGAACAGCAGCTCATCGCTGCGGGCTGTTGGGCGCAGCGGGACCCCGAACGCCTCATGGCGTGGATCCCCGAACTCGATGGGGTGATCGGCACCCGCTCATGGAATGCGCTGCCGGAACTCCTGGCGCAGTTGAAGCAACGCAACCGCCGGCTGGTGTTGACCGAGAAACACGCCATGACCTTGCCGGAAGCCGCCCGCGCGCCGGGGTATGCCATAGCGGGACGCAGCGCTTTCCTCAAGATTGCCGACGGTTGCAGTCGGCGTTGCGCCTTCTGCGCCATTCCCCTCATCAAAGGGGACATGGTGAGCCGCCCTCTTGAGGCGATCGTCAAAGAGGCGGAGCGCCTGCGCGATCAACGGGTGCTCGAGTTCAACCTCATCGCGCAGGACAGCACCGTTTATGGCCGCGATCTGGGCCTCACGGATGGCCTGGCGCAGCTGTTGGAGCGTCTGGCGGAGGTGCTGCCCGCGTCATCCTGGATCCGGGTGCTGTACATGTTTCCGGGGCAGATCACGTCGCGCTTGATTGAGGCGATGGCGACATATCCGCAGGTCCTGCCCTACGTGGATTTGCCGTTGCAGCACGCGCATCCGGCAGTGTTGCGGCGCATGAATCGCCCCGCGGATATGGATGAGGTGCGACGCACACTGGAGCGGCTGCGTCAGCGCCTCCCCGATGTCTGCCTGCGCACGACGTTGATCGCGGGTTTCCCCGGCGAGACGGACGCGGAATTTCAGACGCTGTTGGATTTCGTCAATGAGCAGCGCTTCGATCGGTTGGGGGTTTTCACCTATTCCCACGAGGAGGGGACGCCGGCGGAGCGTTTTGAGGATGACGTGCCTGAGGACGTCAAGGCGGCGCGGCTGGATGCGTTGATGACCGCGCAGCAGGCGATCTCATTGGAGCGAAACCGCGCGCAGATCGGGCGGGTCTTGCCGGTGTTGCTGGAGGGGTCAGAGGCGCAGCTCACCGTAGGACGCAGTTACCGTGACGCGCCTGAGATTGATGGATTGGTGCTGATTCAACAGTCCGTCGCAGAAGTTGACCGCATGGCGGAAGTGCGGATCACCGAGGCTCTGGAATATGACCTGATCGGTGAGTTTGTGGCGGGCGCGGAGGGCGATCTCAACGCAGCATGACGCTGTTGGGGTCGAGGGTCTCGCTGATTTTGCCCAGGGCTTGGGTCACGAGCTGGGCGGGCGGTTCTTCGATGTGCCAGTGCTGTTTGATGGCCAGGGCGACGGCCTGAATGTCCTCGATTTGCTCCAGGGACGCATCGGAGGCGTTCTCCGGTCGAAATCCCAGCACCAACGTCCGCAGCATCACATATTCCGGCGCGGCCCACGCCGTCGTGAGCACTTGTCCGGGCCGGCCCCCGGTCGTGAGCAGCATACTCCGCAGTGCCTCTTCCCAATCGCGCAGAAACGGCGCCGCGTCGTGCCAGGGGACGACGGCAGTCAGCATGTGGGCCAGGACATGCTGTTTCCATAATTTCTGGAGCGCCGGCCAGTAGGGCGCATAATCCGGCTGACCGGGCTGCGTCTCGCGTCCGTTGTCCATGTTTTTGAGATCTTTGTCGTGCAAGACCTCTTCGCTCTGGCGTCGCAGAGCGCCGACTTCCTCATGGGTCCCTTCCAAATCCAGGATCAGTTGAAATTCAGCCGCGGCGTTCCCCAGCAACTGGCGGAACCGGCGGCGGATGCTGGAGGTCGCGGTGTCGGCGAAGAGCGACATCTCGCGCGTGCTGACGATGCGCGCCGCCGCCACGCCTTTCCCTGCCTGTCGGAGCAATTCCAGCTTTGCGAGTGCTTCTCCCCACGTGTTGTAACCTGCCATGAGCACCACCCGCTCTGCGGGAATCGGGTACAGGCGCAGCGAGACATCGGTGACGATGCCCCACGCGCCAAAAGTCCCCAGCATGAGGCCGCGCTCATCGGCGGCGCCAGGGCGGGCTGAACGTAACTTGATGGGGCCTGCCGGACACAAGGCCCGAATTGCCAGCACGTTTTGGTACAGGTCGCCGTAGCGCAGGGCTTTGACACTGACACTTTGCGTCGCGACCGCGCCGCCCACCGTCGCGGGTTCCCAGGGGAAGCATTGCCCGGAAGTCAGCTGGTGCTGCGCCAGGTATGCCTCGAGGGCGGTCCACGTTACCCCGCTTTGGACGCGCACCTCTTGCTGTTGGGGAGTGAGATCCAGAATGCGGTTCAAATATCGCAAGTCTACAACGATGTAGGACGCTGTTCCTGGCTGTTTGTGCAGGTAGGGAGCGGCGCCTCCGCCCCAGGGAAGCAAGCGCAATTCCCGTTCCTCGGCCCACATGAGCAGCTGTGCAATCTCCTGCTCGCTGTTGGGGAAAACCACCGCGGCGGGGAACCGGGGCCCCGTGTCTTCTGGCTCACAGCTGCGAGGCGCTGTCGCAGTGCCGTACCGTCGCAACGTTTCGCCCGTACAGCTGACGCGGGCCGGCTCGATGATCCGCTGCAGCGACAGCTCCAACGCCTCTTCGAGCGGGGTGATAGCGGGAGCGTCGTCTTGGGACGTCGCCGGGGTGAGGGGCAGGGGCAGCAGCTGGCGCAGCGCTTCCCAGAAGGCGCCGAATTCGCGCACTGCCGTTGGGGGTGAGGGCGGCGGTGTGATCATGCAGGTAGTTGCTCCAGATCGCAAATCAGGGCGAGCAGCTCACTCAAAATCATGGCGGTAGCTCCCCAAATGCAATTCTCGCCGAGCTGGTAGCAGGGGATGGTCAGGGTCTGTTGGCCATTTTGCCGTGTTTCCCAGTGCAGCGTTCCGGCGCGCATGAAGTGCATCAAGGGGGCGCGCAAAATCTCGGCCACTTCTGCGGGATTGGGCTTCAAGGCCGGCGGCGATTTCAACCAGCCGACGACCGGCTGCACCAGGTTGTGGCTCGGCGTGATGTACAACGGCGTGAGGAGTCCCAGGATCTCTACGTCGCCCGGCTGGATGTCCAGCTCTTCGTGAGCCTCGCGCAAGGCCGTTTGTATCACGTCTTTGTCCGCTGGCTCGACCGCTCCGCCAGGAAAACTGATTTCTCCCGCGTGATGCTGGTGATTTTCCTGACGTTTCATCAGGGTGATGTAAACAGCGTCCCCTTCTGGGTGCAGCGGCAACAGGACGGCGGAATGACGGGGAGAGCTGCCGGGCTCAGGGTCGTAGCGGCGGGGAGCCGGCGCCATCAATTGCTGCGCCTGTCGCCCCGGCAACGGTAATTGCATTCCAATCTTGAGATATATTGGAAAACTTGCAATATTATTTAGCACGGAAAGACATATCACCATGTCTCTATTGTAGGGGCAGTAACGAGCGACCGCAATGGGAAAAAGGTAATAGCG
>JAGPHL010000196.1 GCA_018055515.1 Anaerolineae bacterium | reverse complement strand
GCCCCCGATGCTTCGCCGAGGAGCCGTCGCCGGGCAAAACACGGACATCTTTTGGGAAGGCGCTTCGTGTCTGGACAGGCAGGTAATGCACGACCATGAATGAAGAAATCAACTTCGAAGAGGTGGCGCCGTGGTTGGTCGCTGGCGTCACATTGCTGGGAGGCGGGCTGCGCGTCCTGCTGCTCGGCAGCAAGGGGATGTGGCTGGACGAAACGTTCAGCGTGTGGCTGGCCAGCCACAACGTCGGCGAGCTGTTGCGGTGGACGGCCACGGTGGATCAACATCCGCCCCTGTATTATCTGCTGTTGCATGTCTGGATCGCGTTCCGAGGGGACTCACCCTACGCCGTCCGCTTGCTCTCCGTCCTGCTGGGAACGGCCACGATCCCGGTGATATATGGGATCGGCAAGCGCCTCTCAGACCCCCTGATGGGATTTGCGGCGGCGGTGCTGCTGGCGGTGTCGCCTTTCCACATCCGCTTCGCCCAGGAAACGCGCATGTACACGTGCCTGGCGTTCAATGCGGCCGTGGCCATCTATGCGCTGGTGAGGCTGCTCACCGATCCACGGTCTGCGGAACCGATCGGTAGCCAGTTCCGCGCGGCGCTGCGCGCCTGGCGCACAACGGAGCCGGTGAAGGCCGGGGACGGGGAGATTTTGGACGAGGACGCGGCTACAGGCAGGCCGACGACCGGAGAAGCCCGGCGTTCCCGCCATCGCTGGCCGCCCCGGCAGACCTTTGAGACCGACCTGGCGTGGGTCGGATTTGTGGTGTTCTCGGCGGCGACGATGCTCACCCACAACACGGCGGTGCTTTTTCCCCTGGCCACCCATGGCTTTGTCCTGGGCCTCATGCTTTTTCAGAGGCTGAGGAAAACGAACTCTCCGGCTGGACTTCACGCGCCCTCGCTTCAGAACTGGCTGAAGGCGCAGGCAGGCATCTTTCTGCTGTGGAGCCCGTGGCTGGGCGCCTTCATCCATCAAGCCAGAGGGGTATACCAGGAGTTCTGGTTGCCCCGGCCGGATTGGCAGACCGTGACCCGCGCGCTGATGACGTTTCTGAATGCCGCTACGCCTGCGCCCGGCCAATCCAGCGTGGAGCCGGCGGCCTGGATGTGGCTCCTCTATGCGACGGTGGCGGGCTTGGGACTGTGGCGCTACCGGAAAGAGCCATCGCGGTGGCTACTGTTGGTCGCTCTGTTCGCCATTCCCTTCGCGGGTGAGTTGCTCGTGAGCCTCCGCCGGCCTGTTTTCTACGATCGAACGCTGATCTGGATCACAATTCCGCTGTTCCTGCTGTTGGCGGCGGGAATCACCCAGCTGCGATATCGCTTTCTCGTGATCCTGGCGTTGGGGATTCTGGGCGCCAACAACCTCTTCGCTGCGGCCGATTATTACCGGTTTATGCAAAAGGAGGACTGGAACACCGCTGCGGGGTATGTCGCGAACTTCGTCGAACAAGATGATTTGGTGCTGTTCAACGCAAATTGGGCGCAGATTCCGTTCGACTATTATTTCAGGGCGTATGAAGACCTGTATGACATTCGGGTGGAGAAGCGTGGGCTTCCAGAGGACATGTTCGAGAGCGGCGTGCTCGAGCCCAAGATGACGGAGAACGACGTGGCAAGGCTGATGTCGTTGGTGAACGGGCGAGAGCGGGTGTGGCTGGTGTATAGCCACGACTGGTATACGGATCCGCAAGGGCTGATTCCAAAGGCGCTGGGCGCGAGGATGCACGTGGTGCGGCAGCGCTATTTCTACGGCGGACAGGTGTTGCTGTATGCGGCGCCGTGAGGGAAGAGAGGACGCCCATGAAGGCGGCGGGAAAAGCCAGCGTAGGGGGTCAGTAGCCGTGAGCCGGGCCGTCGCTACGCGCTTTCGCCTTGTCAAAAGTCCGGTGCCCTCGCGCCGTGCCACCTCTCAGGCCGTGGCAGCGAGGGCGCGAGCTTCCAGCGCGCGCGGCAGAGCGCAACACGCCTCGAAGCGCTGAATGACGTAGCCCCTCGCCCGCGCGGCGTCGAGCGTGGCGCGCGCGGGCAATTCGAGGCGCGTCGCCCCCGCTTCCAACGCCGCCAGCTCCAGCGCTAGCCGCATCCGGCGATCGCGCGGACGCATACACCCCAGCGCCAGCTCCGCTTGCGGGAACAGCTCCCGCACTCCCCGGAAGACCTCGCTTACCGCTTCGGGGGCCGGCGGTGGCGTCGTCGCCATCGGCGTGCCGGGGGTAGGAGCAAAGACGATGATCACCACCGTCTCCGGCGGCGCTACCCCCTCCAACAGCGCCGCCTCGCTGCCATCGTACACCGTGAGGTGCGGGATCACCGGGATGCCGGCCGCGCGCAACCGCTCATAGGCGGCGCGATAATCCGCCGTCGTCGCCTGAAGCCCGAAGATGCGCTGCGCTGTCTCCGTGGCGGGAATCTCCAGCGAGGCGAAATCAATCGCGCCCGCCAGCGCCATCGCCGTCTCAGCATCCAGCAGCCCCGGGTGAAGGTTGAGCAGTAGCCCGGTCTCCGCCTTGAGGCGCTGAATCGCGCCCGCCAGCGGCTTGAGGTTGAGGAGCGCTCCCTCGCGGGTGGAGCCGCCGCTCAGCAGCGCGCCGAGCGCGCCCCTCTCCCGCAGACGTCGCCCGGCGGCGAGCAGGGCTTCCGGCGTGGCAACCGACCTCATCCCCGCGAGATACGTCGCCGTACAGTGCCGGCACTGCAGCTCGCAGGCAGTCCCCGAAAGCGAGAGCGCCGGAAAACGTGGCAGGGGCTGATAGACCTTCAACAGTGCCATTCGACCTTCACCGGAGATCAAGGTTTCGCGGCCAGCAAGAGCTGCACGAAATCGTCCACATCCGCGCCGACGACCTGGACCTCACCCGCGAAGAATGGCGCGATGCGCTCGCGCAACACGTCCGCCCGCAGCGGAACGCCCGGCAGCGCCGCTTCCAGCGCTTCCAGCGCCTCTTCGGGATGCATGAAGAAATCGCCCGTGATGCTGACCGCCGCGATGCACGGCTCCCCTTGCGCGTCCGGTACAGTCCGCAGCCGCACGCGGAGCAATTTGCCGCCGGTCACCTTGTAATCAGCGCTTGAAAAGCCATTCGCGTCTGGCATAACGCTCCTCCTTGATTTGTTGAGCCAGCTGCGCTTCCTGCTCCGTGAGGACGCCGGGGATGAATTCCGCATCCAATGCCGCAGCGAATCCCGCGCAGAGGGCCTCGATCACGGCCTGAGGATCCACCGCTCCCAACTCCCGCCGAATCGAAGTCACCCGCTCCGCCACCGTCTGAAGCAGCTTGTCTCGCAGCTTAGCGTCGGGCACCTTGAGGAGCGTGAACATCAATGCCGGATTCACGTCGCACAAGACCGTCCCGTGTTGCAAGATGCCGCCAAAGCGCCGGGTCTGCGCGTTGCCGGAGATCTTGCGCCCGTTGACGGCGATGTCGTTGATCGGAGCGAAAGTCGCCTCCAGCCCCAGGCGGCGCAGCCCCAACACCAGGCCCTGGCAAAGCACGTTGTAAGAATCCAGCACGTTCTGCGGAACGCCGGGGGCATTTCCCTGGAGCATCAGCGAATAGGTGATCTCCCCCTCGCGGTCGTGGAAGACGGCGCCGCCGCCCGTGATCCGGCGGATGACATCCACCCCCTCGCGGCGACAGGCTTCGAGGTCCACCTCCTGCTCTACCCCCTGGAAGTAGCCGATGGAGACCGCCGAGGGCTCCCATGTGTAAAAGCGCAGCGTGCCCGGCGCATCACCGACAGCGACAGTGCGCAAAATCGCCTCGTCAATCGCCATGTTGTCAAAGGCGTTGCGCGCCCCGTGAAGCAACAGACGCCAGTGTTGGGTCATCATGGTCTCTCCTTATGCAGGGTGAGTAACCCGGTAATGGGAAATGAGTAATGAGGAACGGGGAATGGGAAACGGGGAATGGGGAAGATGATCACATACTCCGTATGTCACGGCTCACGCCCCGCGTAAATACGCCGCCACTTCCTCCCGCGCCGCGCGTTTCTCCGCCTCGGTCAGCGGGCGGGGGAAGTTGTACATCGCGCCGCCGGGACGCTCGTTGTAGAGCGGACGGTTGCAATCGGGGCAGCCGCTCGTGCGGAACGCTCTCCCCGAGGCAAATGCTGCTTCCATCATCGCCGGCTCGACCTCGAGGCCGACGAGCCGTCCCTCCTCGAAGCGCAACGCCTCGACCCGCGCCTGACCCGTGATCAACAACTGTCGCGCCAGCTGCAGCGCCCGGTACCGCTCGATGGGCGGCGGCGACAGCGGCAAGCGCGCGCCGCGCACCGGTGTGAACGCAAACAAGGCCACGGCGTGCCCGCTATCGTGGCTCGCCTGGACTTTGTGCAGCAGTTCCGCATCGCTTTCGCCCAGGCCCACGATCAAATGAATGGAGCTGCGACCGAAGACCGTGGCGACATCTTCGAGAAAGCGCTGGGTGCGCTTCCAGCTAAAGCCGGGCTTGATCTCCTCGAACAGGGACTCGGTGGCGCAATCCAGGCCCACGCCGACCCGCTCGACGCCGGCGGCCTTGAGGGCTTCTAACCCTTCGCGGGGAATCGGATTCAGGCACACGGAGATCGGCAGCGGCGAGACGGCATGGAGTTGCGTGACGCTCTCCAGCAACGCGGGAAGCAGTTGCGGCGTCAGCAGCGTCTGCAGGCAGATACGACGCAGCGGATGGGGACGGCTCAGCGCCGACGTCACCTCCGCGAGAGGAAAAGCAGGCCACGCAATCCGCGAGAGGAACTTGCGATCGGCGTCACTATCGCGGGCCTGCGCGCAGAAACGGCACGCGCCCTGACAGCTCTCGCCCACCATGGCGTACAGCGTCGTAGGCGAGGCCTCCATCTGCGCCTGCGCCAGTCCCAACACCACGGCTGAGCCGGTGCTAAGTCGAAGT
>JAGPHL010000195.1 GCA_018055515.1 Anaerolineae bacterium | reverse complement strand
GCGACCACGCAAACGCTCACGTTGGATGACTGGCAGGGCGAGCGGTGCGTCTTCACCAGCACGCACGGTATCCACATTGACCCGCTGCGACACACCACCGTCGTGACCGATTACGGGTCCTTCATCACCATTCCACCCACCTATACCCAATACCTCACCGTCACTGCAGAACACGAGCTGTGGTTGCCGTGCTTGCGCGTCTCTTGGGACCTGGGGGCGTTCAACGGCTACGAGTATCGGGAGCCGGCACTGCGCTATGGGATTCACTCGCGCGAGCTGCTGGGCCGCGAGGTGGTCTTCCACGGGACGCCGCGCGAGGGGCGCGTGGTGTTGCCCTTCGACGCCGGATCGGTTTTTGTGACGGCGGGCACTGACCCCGTGCCCTATCGAGAGTATCTGGCGGCGGCCGAACCCTACGCTCCACAGCCGCCTGCGCTGCCCGGCGTCACCTGGTTGGATGTGTGGTCGCGCACGCACACCATGGCGCTCCGTGGCAGCTTCTACGACGTGTGGGATTGGGATTCGTGCGCCACTTGCGGCGGACAGAGCGAGCAGCATGTGGGCTTTGCCGTGACCTTTGGAATTTGGGCGGATACGGATGGCGATGGCGAACCTGATACGCGGGTCAAGGAGATTCCCACCCGGCTGACGGAGGCGCAGCTGCGATTGCTGGGCAAGACCTGCAGCGTCAACGCCGGGGACATCGTCTACCCCATCCCCGCTGCCGAAAACGTGATTGAACTTCCCATTTTCCACGGTCTGGGCGTCAAAATTGGACCGTGGGGCGCTACCTGGGAGGATTCGTGGGCCAACGTCGGGCCTGGCAACACGGAACTCATCACCGTGTCCGAGCAGCTGGCTTACGATCATCTCTTCTTCCGGCAGGATATTCCCCCCGGTTCATGGGCTTCCTTTGTGGTTTCGGCCACGATCGAGAATTACCCCTTCAACCGCGAGGGCCTGTACAAGCTGCACGATGGCGGACGCCTGGTCTACCGGCAGCCCATCGCCGGGGCCAACCGTTATGAGGTCTACGATGCCCGCGTTCACGCCGCCGAAGGTTGGCGCAGCGACGCCGCAATTGACAAACGCGGCGGGCCCACGCTGGTCAGCGTCTACAGCGATACCGTCATCCTGGAATATCACGTTGATGACCCCTATGAACCGCGCTCCGGCTGGGCCTTCGAGCGCGAGTACGATCCCTATCTCAAATGCTGGGGGTATGGCGATCTCGTCTGGTGCACCTATGTGGGTGGTAGCGAAGCCAAGACGCTGTTCCGCACGGTATTGCATGAGGGCGATCGCACCCGGGTGCGCGTTGCAGTAGATAACAACACCGGCATCACGCTCACCCATCTGAGCGTGGCGCTCGAGCTGCCCCCCGGCATCACAGCGACCCTGCTTTACACCGATCCGGCCACAGCCCCCGATCCCATCTGGCCCGAACTGAGTTTCCTCAATCGCACAACCGTGCCAGACGCCTGGCGGAGCGTGTGGTACTTCGAGCTCGAGGTCGGCGACGATGTGGACGCCGGCCTCTGGGATCGCCTGCTGGAGATTCCGGTGGAGGTGGCGGCGGATGGATTGCCCGCTGATTACACTGCGCCGCCCGCGCGCGTCTTCTTGCAGCGCGCCAAGGCGCCGAGTTTCGTCTCCGCCCCGGCAACGGCGTTGGTGTTGACCGACACCTTGCCCGCCGGGGTACGCCTGGATGCGGCGCTACTCATCACCGACACCGTCGCGCGCACGGAGCTGTGGGCAGCGCTGGAAGCCGATGCTGCGGACCCGCTTGGGGATACGGCGAGCGCCCTGCTCGACACGTTGCTGGCAGAGGGACGTGCGATCACGGTCACATTTGCCGTGACGGACCATGTGGCCACCTTTATGTTGCCTTCGGTCTACCGGCAGGTTCCAGCGGCGGAGGACTGGTATCTGATCGCCAAAACCACGCTGCTCCGCGCCCATCATGGCGCCAATGTGGTCAATGAGGGGCCATTCATCCGCTATACCGATCCCTTTGATCTGGACTGGATCGCACAGGGTCCGGCAGTGAGGGTGGAAGCGCACGGTGCGGCGCTCTGGGTGGATTACTGGTGTGAGGGCGGTTATGTGCCCTCCTCACTGCCGGGCACGCAGAACGTGGTGGCCCACGACGGCGAGTGTTATCTGCCTTCAGATTCTCCCTCAGAAGTGCTGGTGAAAGTCACGGCTTACAACGAGGGGGACGCCGTTGCGCGAGGCGTTTCGGTGACCTTAGAGCTTCCTTATGGTGTCACTGTGACCTGGTCGCTGCCGGCGTGGGCGGATCTGGCGCCGGAGGCGGTGAGCTGGTTGCTGGGTGATCTGGCGCCTGGCGCAGCGCGGCAATTTGATGTCGTGCTGCGGGTGGAACCGGATGAGGGTGTCTGGCAGCACGCCGATGCCCCCCAACCCGAGGTGCTGGGGCAAGTGTTGGGTGTACGGCGCAGCGTCGGTGAGTTTACCGATGATAATACACAGCAGGTGGTGCAAGGGCAGGTGGGCGGTCCCTTGTGGCTCAAGGTGTATTTCAGGCCACGCACCCTGTATCTGCCCGTGGTGATGCGCGGCTATGACTCTCGACCCGACCTGGTCGTGACGGCAATCGTGCTCGATCCCGCCAATTCGACCATGCTGGCGGTGCATATCGCTAATCGCGGCCTGAGCGCGGCGCGCAACTTCTGGGTGGACGCATACTTCAATCCGGCCACACCGCCGGAGGTCAACCAACCCTGGCAGACTCTGAATCCGGGCTATGGCGGCGCGGCGTGGTTCGTTCCAGAACTGGGCGCGGGCGAGAGCCTGGTGTTGGCGTTGGGAGACGATTTCTTCGTGGCCGGGCAGAGCCGTTGGCCCACTGCTTACCCCGTGGGCGAGCAGCAGGTCTGGGCGTATGTGGATTCCTGGGGATATCCACAAGCGTGGGGTGGAATCAATGAAGCGGATGAAACCAACAATCGTTACGGTCCTGTGACGTTTACCGGCACGGCTGCCCTCAGCACGATTCAACCTGAACCCCTCACGCCGTTACCGGCGCGTCCGCGTTACGTCCCACAAGGAGCTCGCTGATGCCGACGCTACTGAGACTGAATGTGGTTTTGATAGGTGCTGTGATGCTGTGGGTGCTGGCTACGAGTTTTGCCAGCGCCGGTTCGCCCGTTGCCTGGGCGCAGGGGCCTGAACCCACGGCTACCCGTCCACCCGTGTTGCCGCTCGAGACGCCGACCGTTGTGCCGACAGCGACGCCTACGGCGGCGCCCGAACCGACAACCGCTCCCATAATTCATGAGCCGTCAGTTGAAGCGCCGACCAGCGAACCCATCACCCTGTTACCGGAATCTGGGGCGACCATGACCCTCAACCGCGTGATCATGGCCATGGGAGCGCTGTGCCTGATCGGCGGGGCATGGGTCGCGCGACACGAGAAGCGCCTCCATCCCTAAAACGTTACGTCCCCAGCGCTCCGACTGCTTCTGACAACGTTCAGACGACGTTGTCCCCACTGGCTCGCGCGGGAAGTGTAGCGCACAGTGCGGCGCAGCGTTCAGCGGCCCCAGCACGTAAGTCCGCCGTGAATGCCGGATGGTGCGCAACGCAGGTGAACAGCGCCAGGGCCAGAAGCGCGTCGCCCTCGCCCTGCAAAGCGGCCGCGGCTCCCGCCAGCGCTGCCAGGGTGACTGGAGCCGCCTCGATGCTGAGAGCCAGCCGTGCGGCCTCCGCGAAATAGGCGCGAGCAGCCACGAACGCCTGCCGCAGCAGGGCTAGCTTCCCCAGCGCATTGAGCTCCGTAGCGTTGCCCCACGGATCCTCCAGCTCCCGGCACAATCTGAGGCTGGCTGCGTGATAGATCTCCGCGCGCGCCGCATCGCCTTGCGCCAACGCCAGCATCTCCAGCGTATCCAGTGAACCGGCCTCGCTAAGCGCGTCGCCCATCTGCTGCACCAGAGCCAATTCTGCCTGTGCCAACGCCTCGGGCTCGGTGTTCCGGCCCTGCCGGTACAGTACATAACTGAGATTGTTGAGCGCAAGTGCACGCCCATGCGTGTACTGCAACTGCTCGGAAAGCGTCAGACTCTCCATGAAGGTATGCGTCAGCCGCGTGGCAATTTCCCACGCCAGGCGCGTTTTGCCCACGCCGCCCGGCCCGACGAGGGTGAGTAGTCGGCAAGCGGGGTCGGTCAGCTGGTAGATGCTCTCCGCCAGCTCCGCCTGCTGACCCATTGACGGCGGAAGCGCGGGCGCCTCAGCAGCAGCGAGCGGCGCAGCCTGACGCCGGAGACGCTAACCGTGTGGACGAAGGACTCGCCGAATCCCACCAGCACCGTCGGCAGCAGCGTTGTTGTGGCCGCCTACGCTGGCGGCGCGTGGGGGACGCCGGTTGAGATCGCCGACGCGACGCACTTCAATAACGCCCCGGCGCTGGCCCACCTCACCGCGACGCAGCCCCTCGTTGTCTGGGAGCGCGCCAGCGGCAGCGGCATCAGCCTGAGTTCGACCATCACCGACGTGCTCACGGCGCTGGGCGCCATCGACATCTACTACAACGCGCGCGTGGGCGGCGTGTGGAACGCGCCTGCGGCGCTGGCGGCCCTGGTGGGCAGCGATCTCGCGCCGCAGGTGGCGGCGGATGGGCAGGGGGCGGCATTTGTCGCCTGGATGAACACTGCTGACGCCGCCAACACCGCACTCTACACCGTTTTTTGGAATGGATTGGGATGGGCCGCTCCGACACCATTGGCGCATCCAGCGGGCATTGTGGACTCGCTGACGGCGGGGTACATTGTCAGCGGGACGGAATCGCTGCCGGTGCTCGTGTGGGCGCAGGCCACTGATAACGACGACGCCAACCGCGACGATCTGATGCTGTTCTACTCGCGGTATCACGGCGGGCAGTGGAGCGCGCCA
>JAGPHL010000194.1 GCA_018055515.1 Anaerolineae bacterium | reverse complement strand
ACGTCGAGGCGCTGACGCCGCTGTTCGATCCCTTCATCGGGCCGCTCGTGTTAGAGAACACGGCCTCGCGCACGATCCAGAATGTGGGGCTGGTCATTGATCCCCCGCCGACCGTGCCGCCGCCGGGGGGAGGCGGGGACGGAGGAGGTGGAGGAGGTGGAGGAGGTGGAGGAGAAACGCCCACCGAACAGATCACTCTGAATCCCACCTGCGGCCCGGCGGGTAATCAAACCATTACCATCACCGGCGCGAATTGGACCAACGACAGCCGGGTGAACGTGTACTTCGATAGCACCAAGGTGTTGAACAACACCTCCATTGACCCAAGCTTCACGCTGACCATCGCGGTCAACAACGTGACGGCAGGCGCCCATACGGTCACAGTCGAGGGACGCAGCTCCGATGTGCAGATCTCCGCGGCCTTCAACGTCCCTTGCGTCGCCCCCACAGCGACCCCCACGGCGACCCCCACGACCACGCCCACCACCACACCCACGCCTGGCTCCTCGCCCACGCCGACGTACACTCCCGTCCCCACAGCCACCCCCGTCCCCATTGCCGCCATCGTCATCCAGGAGCCGGTGATGATGGGAGCTACCGTGGTGCGCGGGACGGCGCAACCAGGCGAGATCGTGACCCTGCGTATCGTCCAGACCGGCCTGCAGCGCTCCGTCACCGTCGCGGCGGACGGCACTTTCCTCTTTGATAACCTGCCGCCCCTGGAAGCCGGCATGACGCTGATCGTCCAGGGCTACGGCCGGCAGGATTCGACCGTCGTCCAGGGCGGGACGCCGACGCCCACGCCCACACCCACCCCCTTGCCAACTGGCGCCTATATCACGCTCAACCCAACTTGTGGCCCGGCGGGCAATCGAACCATCAGCGTGCGCGGGTACAACTGGCCCGCCGGTAATTACCTCGCCATTTACTTCGACGGCGTCCGCTTCGTCAATACCGGGCAGAAAATCAGCACGTCGAGTTGGGTCTACACCATCAATGTCACCAATATTGCCGCTTATGTTCCCCACGAAGTGAGGGCTGAAGCCTGGACCAAGAAAGATCAGGGCGGTACCCGGGTTGGCCTGGCTACGGCACCGTTCACCTGCCCCTGCCCCGTGCCGGACCTGGTGGTCAGCAACCTGCAGCTGGCCAGCACCCCGCCGCTGGGGACTTATCGCAAGATCAACTTCTCCGTGCAAGTGAAGAATCAAGGCGGCGCGGACATCCCCTCGCTGTTCTGGGTGGATCTCTACAACAAAGTCCATCCCGATCCTCTCGCCGACACCAGCGTGGACTACATCGCCGTCAATGGCCTGCCGGCCGGCGCGAGCATTGACTTCACCATGTGGGTGGATCCAGGCTTCACGACGACCGGAGTGCACACGCTCACCGCGCTCGTCGACACGTGGAATCAGATCCGCGAGTACAGTGAGATCAACAACCTCAGCGCGCCGCTCGCCATCACCGTGACGCAAGAGAACCCGGTGCCCACGCCCACCCCGACACCGGAAACGCCGCCGGGAGCGCCGGGGACCATCCTCGGCATCACGTATGTTTCCGAGAGTGGCCAACCGAAGCCTACCAATCTGGTCAACGTTTATGTCTATGATTCTGCCGGACGCTTGAGATGGTCAGGTTTCTCAAAACTGGATCCCATCTCTGGAAACAGCGGCACGTATGAGGCCACTCTTCCCCCTGGAACCTACACCGTCGTGGGCCAGCTGCGCATGGCCACGGGGCTTTTCTGGGGGCAAACGCCCGTCGAGCTGTTGCCGGGAGAAGAACACGACGGCGTTGACATTGTGCTGACCGCGCTGACGCCTTGATCTGCGAGGAGCAAATGACATGAAACACCTGATCGCCCTGTTGCTGGGCCTCGCCATGGCCCTGATCTGCACGAGTGCCATTGACGCGGCCGACATCAGCTGGGACGGGGCAGCGCCCACCCTCAACCTCTCCCGCACCCACGACATTCTACAGCTGGCGCTCACGCTCGACGCTCAGGGACGCCCCATCGCGATATGGGCCAGCGCCGTCGCTACGGGCACAAAGGGGATTTTCGTCGCCCGGCCCGGCGAGACGCCCATCCCCGTCATCACGACGACCGTGGAAAACCTGTGGACTCCGGCCCTGGCAGCTCATGGCGTCTACACCTACGCCGTTTGGGTGCAGGAAGCGCCGGGAAGCCCCAGCACAATTTACCAACAGGACGTGGGTGCAGGTTCCCCACCCAAAACGGTGATGTCCTCTGTCTATGGGGAAGCGAGTCCTCAGATCGTCGTGGGAACGGATAGATTGCATCTATTCTTTGTTTCAGCGGCGAACAAAGTCATGAATACGCAAGCCGACCTCTACTACACGCAACGGCGGTTCGACGCTACGAACTGGATAGCGCCGACCCTCATCATCACTCGCGCTCAGGCCAACCTGCCCAAAACAGCGGGAGGTGTTTGGCGCCCCCAGGTTGCGCTGAGCGCCAACAAGTCCACGGCGCATCTGGTTTGGGAACAAACCGGCGGCACCCTGGATCCGCGCAGCGCGTGGTATGCCCGAGGCGTCTGGAATGTCACGCGGCAGGCTTTCGATTGGGGTCAGTTCACCCGGCTGTCTCTCACCACCCAAACAGGCGTGCAGCCCAGAATCGCAGTGGATGGCGCCGACCGTGTCCACATTACCTGGGTGGAACAAGTTCTGGTCGAGGATCCCAACAATCCCAGTAAATCCTACTTTTTACAGTACATTAACTATCGGCGCCTGGAAAATGGGCAGTGGTTTCCTCCCCTTTCAGAGCCGGCGCTGCGCCTTGACCCAGACCCTGTTCAGGTCAACACCTACCGTCCTACCTGGTCTACCATTGGGATGGACGCCCGGGGGAATACCGTGTGCGTTGCCTGGGATGGGTATCGGGGCGATCCCGGCGCGTCCGGCACGGAGGAGATCCTGATGCGCTGCAGCAAGGATGGGGGCAAGAAATGGGACGATCAGACCACTAACGCCTCGCAGACCACGGCACTCTCATTTTTCCCCAGCCTCCGGCTAGGGGTCAATGGGGACGTGCACCTGGCGTGGAAAGAGCATCAGGGCGGCATTTATTATGATACCAACTACGACGTTTTCTACCGGCAGGGACCCGTTCCGCGCGAGAAAATCTACCTGCCGCTTGTCTTGAGGGCAGGCCAATGAGCCACGAACGTTGGATGCTCTACGCCGTCGCGCTGCTGCTGCTCCTGCTGGTGGGGGTAGCGCTCGTGTGGGGCGCGCTCAACGGGCGCCTGCCCCAGATCGCCGGCTCGGGAGCGCCGGAGGCGGACACGCAGCCTGTGTTGTGGACCGGCCTGGCGCCGCCCATTGACATGGCCGCGGCGGAAGAGGCGGCGCGCCTCAAGGTGCAGACGTGGGCCGCCGACGCCGTGCTGGTCCGGGCGGAGGCCTCCTGGCGTCCTACCGGAGAGTGGATTACCACCGAATCGCCGCCGGTCAGCTGGACTTACTACTACTACGCCCCCAGCCAACAGGCAGTCAAAACTGTTTCCGTGCGCGGCGAGCAGTTCTTCGACATTCCGGCTACCGACGTGCCCGCTCCGCCGCGCAGCCTGGCCGCTTTCCCGCCGGCAGCGACGGTCGAATCGGCCTGGCTCACGTTCCGGGCGGCCGGCGGCGAGGACTTTCTCAAGACGCACGAGAACGCCATGGTCCAGCTGCAATTAAGGCCCACGGCGGAAGGCGATCGCTGGGTCGTCAGCGCCTTCGACCCCACCGCCACGCTACAGGTGACCATAGACGCGGTCACGGGGCTCATGCTCAACCCGTGAGAACGTGAGAACAGAACGTGCCTACGTGCAAACGTGTGAAGGTATGAACGTGCGAACGTAAGTGATTCGCTGATTCGCTGACCGCTGACCGCTGATCTCTATTTTCGAAGGAGGAACCTGATGCGCAAAAAAGAAAAAGGGCAAAGTCTCGTGGAGATGGCCCTGCTGTTACCCGTCCTGCTGTTGATGCTGCTCGGCCTGCTGGACTTCGGGCGCGTCTACTATGCGATGGTCGCCATGAACGACGCCGCGCAGGAGGGCGCCGCCTACGCCGCCATGCGTCCCAACGATCGTGCTGGCATCAGCGCGCGCGCCGCGGCTGCCAGCACCGGCCTCATTACTATCCAGCCAGAAGACGTGATGTTTGTCCCGCCGGACTCATTACAAGCAGGCGCCCCCGTGACCGTCATCGTGAGCTATGATTTCACCTTTTACACGCCGGTTGCGCAATCGTTTTTTGGAGATAACACCGTCACCCTGCAGGCGCAGGCCACCAATGCCATCATCGCCACGTCACCCTAAGCGCTGCCGGCAGAGTCACCCAGCATTTGGAAATGGCAAGTTGAGTTTTTACACAGAATGGGAGGTTGAAGATGAAAGACGAACGTGGACAGGCGATAGTTTTAGTGGTTTTTGCCATCATCGGCCTGGCAGCCGTGATCGGCCTGGCGTTAGATGGCGGCCGGCTCTATCAGACGCGCCGTGAGGTGCAGAACGCCGCTGACGCGATGGCGATGGCCGGCACGCGGGTGCTCGCCAGCGACGGTTGTACCCCCGGCATCAACCTGGAAGCCGAGGTCTGCCAGGCGATTGTGGATTATGGCGCGGAGTACGGCGTCGTCCATGATGGCGTCACCGGCCGCATCGAGGCCTGGTACGTCAACAAAGACGCCACGCGGCTCGGCGGCGCCTGCGTCGGGTTGGGGGTGCCCAACGGCACCACCGGCGTCGAGGTCACCGCGCAGGTCACCGAGACGACCACCTTCATGCGCGTCGTGGGTCAGGAAACGATCGCGCCGGTCGGCGATGCCACGGCCATGTTCGGTCCGGTGGTGCAGTCCGGCGGGGGCATCCTCCCCATCGGCTTCCCGGTGCAGCGCGTGGATAGCATC